>DASPKH010000267.1:0-3736 GCA_035628175.1 Patescibacteria group bacterium | reverse complement strand
TGAAGTGCAGGATGCTACGACCAAGCAACCCTTAGCGGGCGCATCTATCCGCATAGTGGGAACACAGAAAGGTACCTACACTTCGGGTGCAGGAAAATTCCGGCTGCCGCTCCCAGAAGGAGGTAATCTTTTAAAAGTTTCTTCTATAGGTTTTAAAGAAAAAAATGTAACGCTTACGCCCTCGGACAAAAATATCGTTATTCTCCTTTCGCCTTCGGCGATTTCTACAGGTGAAGTTGTTGTAACAGCGGGTTTGTCAGCAGACCAGATCGTTCAGCGGGCAATTTCGCGGATACAGAAATATTCTGAAAATCTCAATACCTATCAGGGGTTGCTTTACACGAAATTCGTTTTTCAGGCCGAAAAAGGTAATGCTTCTGCAAGCGGCGATGAAAACAGCGTTACGGTTGGTGTAACGATCGGTGGAAAAAAAGAGGAGGAAAAGAAAAAAGCGGATATTATCATGGAAAGCTTTTCCACTGCTTATTATGATAAAGATAAGGGACAGCGTTTTATGGTGATACAGCGCCGCCAGACGGCAAATATCCCCGCGAGCGCGAATACACTTGCGTTGGGAAATTTCTTTAATTTTTATGATAATGAAATTTCGCTTCCGGGCGTGGAACTTGCTTCACCCCTTGGCAAAAATGCGCTTGATAATTATACGTTTGCCATTGATTCCAAAACAATGATTGGCGATAAAGAAGTGTACGTTGTTACTATCACGCCATCCTCACGCCTCTTCCCGGGATTTCACGGTGAGGTGAAAATCCTCGCCGACACGTACGATCCCGTTGAAATTTCCGTTCGTCCATCGACGAACACAGCAATTCCAACCGTCAAAAACCTTCAGTTTACACAAAAGTTTGAAAAGCTCGCGGACAATATCTGGCAGCCTGCGTACCTTCAGGTGCAGGGTGCGTCGCTGATCGAGGTTTTAAGGGGCTTCATGGAGTTTTCGCTGGATTTTAGCATTACGAGCATTTATAACGATTTTTCCTTTAATACACTCCTTCCAGATTCCGTTTTTCGCGATGGCGGACGCATTATTTCTGTTGCTGCAATGGCGGATTCCTCCCGGCCGGAATTCTGGCTGAATAATTCGCTTAGCCAGCTTTCGCAGGAGGAAATTGATATTTACAAACGCGTAGACAGCCTTGAGGCAGCTAAAGCAAAAGATAGCCTTGATAAAAAATCGGCCTTTTCATTCAATTTTCTACCAATCCTTGAGTTTAACCGGGTAGCAAGCGTTACCCCAGGCGCTCTCATTGAACCTTCCATTGGACCTGTGGAGATGCGGCTTCGCAGTGTGTATAGCTTCGGGCAAAAGAAGCCATATGGCAATGCCGGGCTAGGTATCACATTCTTCGAGCAGGAGACTTTTACAGCTACCGTTACGGGCAATATTTTCTCCGAGATTGCCACAACATCCACTGACAAGGGCATTCCGTTTCCGGTCAACACTTTTTTTGCAGCCCTTGCGCATCAGGATTATTATGATTATTTTCAGCGAGATGGCTGGCGTACTGGCCTAAGTGCATCGTGGAGGGATTTTTCACTTGGAGTGAATTTTGAAAACTCACGCAATTTTTCGCTTCAAAATACAACATCACGTTCAATTTTTAAAACCGGAGGCTTTCGGCCGAATCCTGAAGCGCTGCCGGGCAATTACAACATTTACAGTGTAACGGCCGGCCGGGGCGATCCTGAAGCGATCCTCTCTTTTTCCACGGGTCAGGATGTTGAATTTGACGCAAAGCTCCTTGCTGAGTTTGGCCGGGAAACTACGCGTGGACTGGATTTCCAATTGTATGAAGCCCTTGCGCACTTTTCTTTTCCTACATTTCCTATCGGCGGCTACTCACCAATGTTTTTAAAAATTGGGGCATACGGCGGACTTGGCAGCGACAACCTTCCGCAGCAGTTCCGCTTCCGCATGAGGACAAGCACGGCTATTGCAGGTGGTTTTGGCGTGTTTATTTCAGCCCCCCTTGGCGTTTTCGGCGGAACAAAATATTATGCATTATCGGCTGAACACAATTTTTCAGATCTGCTCTGGCGTGCGCTCGGGCTTCCAACGTACCAGGGACGTGGGCTGGAATTCAGTATCGGCGGGGCAACAGGGCGCTTTATACAGACAACCCCAGGCGCTTACACGCCAACGGGCGACCAGCATTATAGCGAGGTTGGTTTTGGCATCAGTCGCATTCCTACTTTTATCAGTAATATTGGTTTTCTACGAACAGATTTCCGCTGGGGCACCGGGCCGGTAGCAAGCGGCAATTTCGGGATGATCGTGGGAGTTACACTGCCTTTTTAAAAGTATTAAATCAAGTTTGTAAAAACCTTTATAAAAATGCTTTTAAAACGTCATCTGAATAGTGCTTTTGCAGATTTTTTAATTCACCAGTTCACCGGTTTTTAAAAATATTTTAAAACCACATGCAGCAGATAGAAACACTTGCCTCGCTTGAAGGCCGCGCGCTTTTAAAAGAAATATACCGCGAACTGCGCTTTGACAGGCAGCTTGGCGCGCTTTCTACACTGGGCCAGATGTGGCGTATCTGTGTGCATGAGCGCGAATTGAACCGCTATATCCGTCGCGACATTACGGTGCTACACCCACTTGGTTTCCTGAGCGGCACATCGCTGTGGATGCAAGAAATCGTCAATCGCTATTATTTTTCCAGCATCAATTCTTTCGTGTATTTTGGTGCAGCGATCCTGCTGACGGTGATCGGCGTGCGGCGCTTTACAAATGAGATCAGTGATACGGTAGTGATTTTCAGTATTGGCCTTGAGGCACTGCTACTGATTTTTATGTTTCTCGTGATGCTTTTTACGCCACCAGAAGATTCTGACCTTGAGATCACTGTGCCCGGTGCGGAAAGCGAAGCAGAACAGCTTGTGCGCGAGGTTGGCGAGATAAGCCGCGATTATGCGGATATTTCCGTGAAACTTGAAAAAGTGGGTGATACACTCGAAGAATTAGTAGAAAAACAGCATGAAATGATCGCGTCCATTCGCGATGTGGCACAGAGTTTGTCTATGGCGGTGGCGCCAAATCCTCAGCTATTGGAAACAATGAAGCTGACTAATGACTCTTTAAAAATATTTACGGAAAACCTACAACAGTTTTCAAAAGCAGCAGCTGAACTCCAGCGCGAGGAGGTAGAGCTTGCTGTTCGCCGTGAGCTTGAAAAAATTATATCTTTTAAAACACAGCTGAATGGCAAATAACACAGGCAGGCGCCGCAGATCGGTGGATGTATATTTCGTGCTGTATCTGGCAGCACTTATCCTGCTATTGCCCAATGTGAAAGATGAGCCAAAAGCCGAAAGCGGGACGGAGTTTTTAAACTACCTGCGCGAGTTGACAGATTTCACCATTCAGCCCGAAAAGACAATTCTCACTTACCAGATCGAACGCGACTCTCTACGCATAAAGATAATTTCCCTGGACTCCACTAACGCAATTTTCTACTCCGGTGATGTAGAGGATGTTCACTACGAATTTTTTGTTGAGGACGAAACCTTGCGGCAAACTCTTCGACTGGCAAGTGATAAACCCGCACCGACGAATGTTTTTAAAATATCTGATAGGCCGGAAGACCGCGCTGCGGTTTTCTCATGGCGTCCTCCTGCTAACCAGAAGTCTAATAGGTTTCTCCGAGTGCGCGTCCGTGCTACAGCGCGCCCAAAGCTTGCGGCGAACTCTTTTAAAAACCAGACGGAG
>DASPKH010000266.1:0-2363 GCA_035628175.1 Patescibacteria group bacterium | reverse complement strand
AAAACGGCTGGTTCCGCTCGGGCGACGAAGGATTTTTTAAAAAGGATGAAAAAGGCCGCGATTTTTACTTTATCACCGGACGTTTAAAAGAGCTTATAATCCGCGGCGGAGTGAATCTCGCTCCACTTGAAATTGACGAAGTTCTCGCACGAGCGCCGGGCGTAAAAGCTGGAATCTGTGTTGGATTTGTGAACGATTTTTATGGTGAGGAAGTCGGTGCGCTGGTGATTCCAAACAACGAAAAAGTTTTAAAAGAGGAAATTTTGGAATTTTGTTTTAAAAACCTTCCGTTTTCAAAAGCGCCGAAGGTTGTGCTTTTTGCAGAGCAGTTACCGGTTACTTCCACCGGGAAATACCAGCGGAATAAAGTGAAGGACCTTTTTAAAGAATACCAGGGTGTGCAGTTTAAAAAGGGAAATAGTTTGTAAAGTATTCGTATCGAATTTCTAAAAATTCGTCCTAACTATATAAAAGCCGTACTCTTTTTCATTTGCATTGAGTACGGCTATTATATTATTTTCAAAAGGATTTTATCGCTTCGGGATCAGGTCTTTGATCGAATATCCTTTTTTCGGGACGATGACCGGGGAATTAATCACACTTGCTTCTGGCAGCGCCATTTGTGCTGTGAGTTCCGGCGAGACGTTTATAAATTCACGATACACATACCCTTTTTCAACATATTGTAAGCGCTGCACAAACTTTTCTTTCTGATCGACAGGAATGCGCATCTGTGATATCTGTGTGTCATCTAGCGACTTTGCATCCTGCGGACGATAAAACTGGCCGAGAAGCATCGTCATCGGGACTTTTGCGCCCTGCTTGCTCTGGCGGATATAATCCTGCTTGATAAACTGGCCAATCTTTGTTAGATATGCCGTATCTACATTTTGCGTTTCCACAAAATAGTACGCAATCATTCCCTGCGGCGTTTCCTCAATATAACGGTCATTGATCGTGAAATCATTGCCTCCCGCCCCTTTAAAACCAAAAATAAATGCTGCTGACGCTCCAAGGATTGTCAGAACTGTGAGCCATACACCTGTACGTGCATTCATACCGAAACCTTACTGTAATAAATTGACAAAAGAAATATGATGTACATTTTTAAAAAGAAAATCCATCGCCCACATAAGACTGCCTACGGTCAGCGGAATTGCAAAATTGTCGTCAAGCCGTAGCTTTATTGCCGCTGCTTCGATTATTCCTCCTGCTACCCCACCCATAGCTCCGGCGAGAAAAAAAGTCCATGGTGCTCCAGCATTGATACCAATCACCAATACTATACTTATTGCGGTAATAACGAAGGTCGCTGTTCCTTCCAGCGACTTGTCAAAAAAAGGACGTTTCCCGAACTTCCTCCCAATAAGGGCCGCAGAAAGATCTGAAATTATCAGAATGGAAAAAGCTGTGATCGCGATAATTTTAGGAAAGATGATGACAGAAACACACGCTGCCAGCAAAACGTATGTGGCACCATTTAAAATAAATCTGTTTTCGTCCAGCTCATGCTGGCGCATCATCGCACCAAAATATTTTTTTACAATCGTCTGCACCGGAGAAAGAAAATGACGGATCACATCCCCAAGAAGCGCAACAAGTGTGATTGGAATTAGAATCTTGAGCGCCAGCGACTTCGACATTGGTATGTACAAGACCGGAATCAGCAGTGATGTCAAATGAATTGACTTTCGCAAAAGCTCCTGTTTATAGGGAATATCCGCCTTTTTCTGCATTTTTGTACTTTATTTTTAAAAACCGTTTTTTTTAATTACGCTCGCATGGAAAAAATTTTTCGGCAAGCACCGGCAAAAATCAATTTTGGCCTTGAAGTTCTTGGAAAGAGGCCGGACGGATTCCATGAAATTAATACCGTCTTTGTGCGGACTGGCCTGTATGATGAACTTGAATTTGCTCTGGAAACCGATGCCATCACGCTCGAATGCATACCTGACCTTGGCATTAGGCCAACAGAGAACCTTGTTTACCGTGCTGCTTCCCTTTTAAAAGATTACGCAGAACGCCTTGGCCTTTTTAAAAGGTCCGGTTTAAAAGGTACAAAGATACGAGTTCGCAAGCATATACCAAGCGGTGCAGGTCTCGGCGGCGGAAGTACTGATGCAGCAACTACCCTTTTGGCTTTAAAAGACCAGTGGCAGCTGCCGATCACACACTTCGAACTCCACACGCTTGCCAGCACTCTTGGCAGCGATGTTCCTTTTTTTTTAAAGGAGCAGGCAGCTGTTGGCAAAGGTCGCGGTGAAGTACTTACATATTTTGATTTTTCGCTTCCGTGGTGGCTCGTTATTGTATACCCAAATATTCATGTTAATACAGGTGAAGCATATTCGGCGCTATCCCGC
>DASPKH010000265.1:0-31984 GCA_035628175.1 Patescibacteria group bacterium | reverse complement strand
GAAGAAGGGACTATCACCGCCTGTACAGCTTTTGAAGATTACGGGCGCTATGGCACGCCGTTTATTCGCGAGGAGTCACCATCTCTGACCGATACTTTTAGTGAGTATTTGCGGACGCGCCCCGGAGCTGTTCGCTCTATGCACCCGATTTTGTCTGTTACAGCACTGGGCGCTCGTTCAGAGGAAATTTGTGGCGGAGCACATTTTGAAGGCCTCGGCTACGATTCGCCATGGGGTAGACTGCATCGTACCAACGCACATATCATGACACTTGGGCTAGGAGCAAACCAAGGTGGAACAACATTTTTCCATTATATTGAAAGCATGTATTCCGTGCCATATAAATACACAAAGGCATATACTGCGCAAGTATTCTCGGGCGGAAAGCTAGTCCGTGGTTTATTTACCTTATCAGTTCGTTATCTTGATTTCGGCATTGTAAATACACCGGTCCGCTTGAAAAATAGATTGCTTGAAAAAGGTGAAGCCGTCGTACAAAAGCTCGGAATGGCCGAAGTATGGAGCACTCGCGCGCATGATGCTTTGAAAACTGGAATGGAAGAGCTTGGCAGAGACCGGTATTACCTTCTGGAGCAGCCGCCTAACTTCCGTGCAGGTGAAATACCAATGGATGGAGCGACCGGGGACTTACAGGTACATTACGACAAAATTTCCCATGAATAAGATTTACCAGTTCCCGTTTCTCGGCAATAGACAATACCTGCATGGCACGACCCTGTTTGATTCTTTACGAACGCTTGTTCCTAAGGGCGCATCAGTACATTTTAAAATTTCAGAGATGATTGAGTCTGACTGCGTAGAAATAACCGATAGTGAAAAAGATGTTCGCCCCAATGCAGTGTTGTATTGGAAGTCCGCTACAAATGAAGGGCGGATAAGCATTTATGCCCAGTTAGCGTCCAAGGAAATTCAACGGCAGGAATATGATGAACAGTCCATTGATAAACAGGTAATAATCAGTGAAAAAGAAGCAGTTTTTTCAGGTATATCGCCATATAGTTTTATCGCCACGATAATTCCAATTCACAAAAAACTTTTAAAAAACTGCATTCAACCGGAACAACCAGGACAATGGTTTTTTACGCGTCTTGTTCTTGATACTATACCGGAATCCTTTCAGCATGTAACATTGAAATTTATAGCTGTAATCGGAAAGCAATTAGCGAAATCTGAGATTGCTGTGGACGGCGGCCGCATAGGCGAGATGTACTTTTCGTGGAAACGCGCAGAATGAATCACCAGCTTCAGAATATCGAGCGGCGCACACGTGAATTGTGTACCTTTAAAACCGGTGTAGTAAGTGATGAAAATAAGCAGCTCTTTGAAAAGATGTGCGAGGAACTGCCTTTTGAACTCCACCGCTATCCGTCGGGGCTGGAAAGTAACGGCTGGACGGTGCCGCAGGCATGGCGCGTCAAGAAAGCAGAAGTTTTTAAAAACGGTGAAAAGGTTTTCGACGGAAAGGATAGCGCGCTCGGTGTGGCATATTATTCGCGCTCATTTTCAGGAAAGTTGCCATATGAGTTTTTTAAAAACTACGTGGTGACGAATTCTGATGTTCCGGAAGCTCATATTTTTCACTGTATGTGGCAATACCGGCCATGGCACGCAGACTGGGCGCTTTCTATTCCATATGATACTTTTAAAAACTTTGGGGAAGGTAATTATTCGATTGAACTGGAAACGGAGTATTCTGAAGGCGAAATGGTCGTTGCTGAATATCATTTGCAGGGTGAACTCGATAAGACGATTATCTTTAATGCTCACACCTGCCACCCGCATATGGCGAATGACGGTTTTGCAGGAGTGGCGGTCTTGATGGAAATTGCACAATGGCTTCGGAGCCTCCCCTCTCGCCGCTACTCATATAAATTCCTATTTGGGCCGGAGCATCTTGGTACAGTGTTCTTTTTAAAAGACAAAACCTGCGAAGAGCTTTACAACTATATTTCAGGGGTTTTTGCTGAAATGCCCGGAACATCGGGTGCTATAAAAGTGACATCCACATTTCTAGGCGGGCAGCCAATTGACAGAGCTTTTCAGCATGTTTTAAAACACTACAGCAAAAAGTCAGAAGTGGTTGGCTGGCGTAAAGGTGCAGGAAATGACGAAACAGTGTGGGAAGCTCCCGGGTATGAAGTTCCATTTGTTGAGATGACGCGCTGCATTGACCAGTTTGCGCCCTTCCGCGAATATCACACAGACCTTGACACACCGGGTTCGCTTGATTGGGAGCAGGTAGGGGAATTTTTCACAGCATTGCAAAATATGATCTTTGTGCTTGAAAATAACTGCACAATGCACAGAAAATTCTCCGGCCTTATTTGTCTTTCAAACCCGAAGTATGACCTTTATATGGAGCGCCCCGATCCTGCTGTTCATAAAGACTTGCCGGAAGATTCGGAAAAATGGGGACACCTGTTAGATTCACTTTTACGCTATTTTGATGGTGAAATTACAATCCTCGATATTGCAGAAAAGCATGATCTTCCTTTTAAAAGACTATTCCATTATTTGAAAAAGTATGAAGAAAAAGGACTGATTATTTTAAAACCGGTTATTATTGAGCGAGTGCCAATCTCAGAAATTCACAAGGATGTTTTCGCATGATTACGATCGTAAATATGAACAGCAGTAATATGGCGTCTGTCATCAATTCTTTTAAAAAGCTTGGCGCTGAGATTACCCTTGCAGAAACACCTGGAGAAATTCAGAATGCAGAGACCTTAGTTTTACCCGGAGTCGGTGCTTTTAAAAATGCGATGGAATTTTTACAAGAAAAGGGTTTGACTGAGAGCATCCGGGAGCATGCACTTACGAAAGAACAGCCTCTTCTTGGTATTTGCCTGGGAATGCAGCTGCTGGCGGACAAAAGCTATGAGCATGGAATTCACGACGGTTTAGGAATCATTCGGGGAGCTGTTCGCGAACTAAAACCCACTGATAACGAGCACGTCCCAAATATCGGCTGGTGCGATACTGAGTTTTTAAAAGAGTCTGTTCTATTTTTAAGAATCCAGGGTGGGACGCCATTTTACTACGTTCACAGCTACTGGTTTGACGCGGTTCAAAGTGGTGATTCTGTATCGTGGATCGAATTCGGTGGCCGGAATATTACGACTTCAGTACAGAAAAAGAATATTTTTGGCGTACAGTTTCACCCCGAAAAAAGCCAAGAAGCGGGTTTGCAGCTGCTGCAGAATTTCGTGGATTTTTCAAAAAGGTATAATGCATAGATGGTTCGCCCGCGCTTCATACCCTGCCTGCTTTTAAAACACGGCCTGCTCGTACGTAGCCAGCTTTTTAAAACGCATCAATCGATCGGCAACCCGATCAGCACAATCATGCGCTTTTCTGACTGGAACGTAGATGAGCTTGTCATACTTGATATCAGTGAAAGTGATTTTCATGATCTGCGGCGCGACGATCTCCAGATTCGCTACAAAGGCACATCAGTGATTGACCTTTTAAAAGAAATTTCCCATGTGTGCTTTATGCCGCTTGCCGTTGGGGGACGCATCAGAACGCTTGAGGATATTCAGGTGCGGCTGAGCGCTGGTGCAGATAAATGCATTATTAATACTGCTGCGATTGAAAACCCGGAATTTATACGTGAGGCGGCTGACCGGTTTGGCTCGCAGTGTATAGTTGTAAGCATTGATGCAAAACAGCATGAGGATGGAACGTACGAAGTGTACAGCCATTCCGGAAAAACCTCAACAGGGCTGACACCAGCAAGATGGGCTTTACAAGCCGAAAAATATGGCGCGGGCGAGATATTTTTAAATTCAATTGACCGTGATGGTTCAGCGCTTGGATATGATATTGAGCTTTTAAAAAGCGTAACCTCGATTGTAAAAATCCCCGTGATCGCTTGCGGCGGCGTTGGGAGATATGAGGATCTTCCAGAAGGGATTGTAAAAGGGGGTGCGAGCGCAGTTTCAGCTGCAAATATCTTTCACTTTTTTGAATTAAGCTACCCGCTTGCAAAACAGGCCTGCATTGACGCGGGTGTTCCCATGCGCGAAGTAGTACTGAATAGTTCTTGGTTTCGCCGCGAACCCATCTATGAAAAAGGTGAAGCAGAACAGCGAATTGCAGGCCGGCTTGAAGTTTCCCGCCAACCAATCAATGATGAAAAGTATAAAGGCGGTAATACTATTATCTGGTGCAAGCGGTGCGCATACCCATCTATAAGCGCTGCCCCGCTGGAATTTGATGAGTCTGGCGTGTGTACAGGTTGTCGCGTAAGTGATGCAAAGCAGGCCATACCGCCGTCGGAATGGGCACGCCGGAAAGAGCTTTTAAAAGATATCCTGGAAGAACGTAGAAGCCGCGATGGAAGTCGTTATGATTGTGTGATCCCTGTAAGCGGCGGCAAGGACAGCTATTATCAGGCACACGTCATCATGCACGAGTTTGGTTTAAAACCCCTGCTAGTGACTTACAATGGAAATAACTACCTCGATGCGGGTTGGCAAAACGTACACCGCATGAAGGAGGTCTTTAATACAGCGCATATTTTTTATTCGCCGGGTGTAGACCTTTTAAAGAAGCTGAACCGGCTGGCGTTCATCATTATGGGTGATATGAACTGGCATGCGCATGTTGGCATTACAACGCTTCCCGTGCAGGTGGCTGCGCAATATGATATTCCGCTGCTCATTTGGGGTGAACACGGATACATGGATCTTGGCGGACAGTTTTCGATGAACGATTTTCCTGAAATGAGCTATCGCGACCGGCTGGAGCATTTCGCGCGTGGCTATGAATGGAATTATTTTATTGGACTGGAAGGCATTACTTCGCAAGATATGCTGCCGTATAAATATCCTAATGACCAAAGGCTTTTCGACCTTGATATGCGCGGCATTTACATTGGAAATTACCTCTACTGGGAGGCCAACGAGCACACAAAGCTTGTCATTGAAAAATATGGTTTTGTGACGAATCATGAGCCGTTTGACCGCACATACAGAACAATGTCGAACCTTGACGATATGCATGAAAATGGCATTCATGATTATTTGAAATTTATCAAATTCGGTTACGGGCGCTGTACCGATCATGTGTGCAAGGATATTCGCGCAGGACTTATGAGCCGCGATGAAGGAATTGAGCTGATAAAAAAATATGACCACGTAAAACCTCGCGACCTCTACCGCTGGCTGGAATACGTCGGCATGACCGAAGACGAATTTGACCGTATCGCTGATACCTTCCGGGATCCGCGTGTGTGGCGGCGTGAAGATGGCAAGTGGGTGAAAGATAATATCTGGGACTAAACAATGGACGGTTTAAAAACGGAAGTTTTAAAAAAGAACGATAATATCGGTGAAAAACTCAGCGAAAAAGAGCTATGTCCTGATGATCTTTTACAAGGCCAGGAAGAAGCATTTGCACGCGATATAGCACGATTGCAACAACGTACCGGTGAATTTTTAAAAGTTCACTGTCCTGCATGTGGTTCTAACTCGGCTTTTAAAAAATTTGAAAAGCATACGTTCAATTATGATGAATGTGAAAACTGCCGCACAATCTATATGAATCCACGGCCGTCACCTAAAGTGATGGAATGGTTTTACCAGAATTCTGAAAATTATGAATATTGGGCAAAGCACATTTTTCCTGCATCAGAAGCGTCGCGGAAGGAAAAAATTCATAAGCCCTGGCTTGAAAGAATTGTCAGCTACTGCAAACGTTTCGGAATTCCGCAGAATACACTCGTAGAAATCGGTGCGGGTTTCGGCACATTTTCGGCGGTAGCGCAGGAGTCCGGTGCTTTTAAAAATGTTTTTGCTATTGAGCCTAATCCAGGTTTAGCGCAGGCGTGCCGAGAGCGCGGTGTGCACGTGGTAAATCTCCCGGTCGAAAGAATCACGAATGAAATGCCGCAGGCTGATGTTGCCGTTTCATTTGAAGTAATTGAGCATCTTTTTAAACCGGAGGAATTCTTACAGCAGTGTAAAAGGATTTTGCGTCCGGGCGGTCTGCTTGTAATTTCCTGTCCGAACGGGTTGGGATTTGATATAGCAACGCTTGGCGCAGAATCGCTTGCTGTTGACCCTGAACACGTGAATTTGTTCAATCCTCAATCGCTTTCCATTCTTTTAAAAAGCTGCGGGTTTGAGGTGCTCAGTACAACAACGCCCGGACGTCTTGATGCGGAATTCGTGCGCACAGCGATTCTTGAAAACCGCTATGATGTTTCTCAGCAGGCGTTTTTAAAAACAGTATTACTTGATGAGTGGGAAACGCTTGGATGGAATTTCCAGCAGTTCCTGGCAGAAAACGGGCTTTCTGCACATATGTGGTGTGCGGCTCGGTTACTTGAAAAGTAGCTTTTAAAAACTTTATACATCGTGAAAAATGCCAGAGAAAACAGGGTATCAGGATTATGTTAAAAATTACGTCGAGCAGGATTCTGAAACCTCGCTCATGAAACGCTACGGACAGTATCAGGAAAAATATGTGGCGAATATGCGTGAAAGTGACCGGGTAATTGTAGCTATGATTGCCGCTGAAATGGAACGCCAAAAGCGAAATGACCTTGCTGTGCTGGATATTGGCTGCTCGACAGGCAATCTGCTGTTTCACCTGAAGAATATCTTTCCTGACTTAAAACTAACGGGCGGCGATCTTTCGCAGGATGCAATTGACGCATGTAAAAGCTCGGAGCGTTTGCAGGGAATAGTTTTTAAAAAAATGGACTTTCTGGCTATTGAGGGTGAGTATGACATTATTATCGCAAATGCGGCTTCATTTTTCTTTTCATGGGAAGAGTATAACGGAGCAATGGCATCGGTGGCAAAAGCTTTAAAATCAGGCGGAATATATATTTCTTTTGACCTGATGCATCCTTTTAAACATCAGGATATTCAGATTACGGAAACAACGCGCACGCACACAAAAGGTGTTACCTTATATTTTCGACCGTATGCAAGGGTAGAGGAGATTTTAAAAGACAATACCTTTAAAGAAATTTCTTTTAAAAACTTTGACATCCCGATTGATCTGCCATTTATTCCGGCAAATGACGAAAGTGATGGTTTTGATGATCTGCTGAGTTACACGAAAAAAACTGAAGGAGGGGAACGTCTCCTCTTTCGTGGAGCGCTCTACCAACCTTGGTGCCATATGTCGGCGCGAAAAGCATAATTTAGAAAATAGCTCTAAAAACAGATGAATAAGCAAACTTCTGACAGACTCTATGCGATTGTACAGCTGCGAAATAACGGTGAATCTGCTAAGGCACTAGCTGCTGCAGTTGAGCTTATCCGCGAGCAGCCGCAGGAACCGGTTGTATTTACGGAACTGATCAGGAATTTTATTCTCAATAAGTATTTTGACCAGGTGTTGCAGATTTTCAAAAATGCGCCGCAATCTTTCACACGGGAAATCCTTGGCGATCTGTATGATGCAATTATGGCGCGCATGATAATCGCATTTCCGCAGGAAAGTTTTTCCTCTGGGCAGTTTTTAAAAAGAATACAGGATTCGCACTGGCTGAATACGTTTTTAAAAAATAATGGTGAAAGACCGCTCCCCCTGAATATCATTACTGTTACGATCAGGGAAAAGCACCAGGCGCCAGTATATGAAATGTATACAAACTGCACATCCTGCGAGCGGAATCACACGGTAAAAATTTTTAAAACGCCAATGATACGCCGCACACTCTTCTGCCCGCACTGTCTTGCACTTTGTTTTATCGACTACTATGGTATTAAAAGCGCTGTTCAAAGCGCGTTTGCCTCGTACTCGCCGGAAGTAATGAAGCAGCTTGACGACAGCATGTTCCGGCTCCGTGAAAACGTTTTTGCTGGCGCGGATATGAACAGCGGGATCCCGCTTTTGTGCCGCTACCTCAATGTGGACTATTTTTATACGCAGACGCAGTACTTGCTGAGAAATATGCAGTACTCTTTAAAAACATCATGAAGACAATCTTTGTCGCCGGATTTTTCAGGGACCGTGATGTCACACTGCTTCGTACACTGTGTGAATATTTTCGCGTTCTGATGTTTCCTGATGAATACTGGTGCCAAACTGTACAGAGCGCTAATCTTATATTCGTAGAAAAACCGCAGATCACACTGAGCGACAAAGATTTTACCTACGAAATGTATACTTATCTTGCCTTTGTCGAAGAAACGGGAAAGCGCATTCTGCCGCAGGCTGCACATCATCCTGTTCATAAAGATGAGATGCTGGCAATGTATGAAACAGCGCGTACTTCCGTTGAACTCGCCGAGGCCTTTAAACAAATAGCCACACAGGAAAAAATCGATATGGTCATCGTTTCCTGTGATCTTACGCCTGAGCGTACACCGATTGTGATTGAAGCAAAAAAGCTCGGTATCCCGACGCTGGATATTGAACATGGCTATAGCGGAGCGTTCCTACGGCATCATACGTTTATCAAAGGCACTCAACGCATCGTTCCATTTATTTCCGACTTTGTTAATCTTGATAATATCCTTGAGCAGCAGCTCTGGCAGGAATACTATGCACAGACGCAGAGAGGCGGAACAATGCAATTTATCGTCAATGGTACGCCGAGTGACGTGAGCTACGATCTCTCCCTCACAAAGGAAAGGGCGCGTCTACAGCTTGGGTTACAGCAGGACGCCCTGACAATCTGTATCGCAGGGACGTGGCATGATATGAATAATCCCTTAAGTCCGCTCCGTGACCTTTTTGAAGATGTAGAAGCCATGCTGTTGGTATTGCGTACAATTGGAGAAGAATTCTCTAACAGAAAAGTGCAGGTTGTTGTGAAAATTCATCCCGCACACGCCACACCGGATATTGCCGCTGAAATAACTGAATTCCTCATGGCTGAGGCGAAAAACTACGGAATACACTTTTTAAAAATTATGAGCACAAATCTCAATGCGGTCCTTAGCGCGTCGGATATTCTTATTTCGACGGCGTTCTCATCCGTATTGTGGGAAGGTTTTATGGCGCTGCTGCCGGCGGTGCTTTATATTAGCCCGAATTCGTGGTCTGGCCGGAATATTCAGCAGGATAAGGTACAGCAGGGCAATCTCCTGTATGAAAAGGATTGTATCCGCTTTACAACACAGGCAAAGGAAGTAGCTGAAGCCTTACGGTTTTTCTCGCGTGAAGAAAATATCCGTCATTTTAAAAGCACGGCGGAAAATATCCGGAGAGAGCTCCATATTAACGAGCATACAGCAGTGGAAAAAAGCCGGAATATCTGCAACTGGGTGGCGAATTATCTTGGACTGGACATCAGGGAAAAAAGTGCTTTTAAAAGCACATATGCAAGCTTTCCAGAGCCATTGTTAAAAGGCCCTGAAACTGTACACATCGCCACAGCAAAACTTCGAGACGCTGATGAAGCTATGGCAAAAGGAAATATTTCACAGGCATTTGCACTATATCAGGACGTGCTCTCTACCGAGCCACAAAATGAAGATGCGCTTTGTGCTTTGGGACACATATCTCATGTGGCAGGTCTTGTTAATGAGGCAAATATTTTTTATTCGACTGTTTTAAAGATCAATCCTTCCAACCAAAAAGCTCTTGAATTTCTTTCCCGCCATTAATTTTTGTATATCTGTTACATTTTTGGAACAGTTTTTGCTTCGTATTTTTTGGGATAACTGTGCCCACCGGGAGATTTACCACGTACACCATTGACTTTTAAAAGGGAGATATTATGCTGAGCCAGAGCTGTTCAGTTTGCGGCAATACATTTGAATTCACCACACGTAATACACCCTGCGGCGTCTGTGGCGCTACGGTTGTGGATACCAGCATTGTACAGGTGCTGGCACGGCTTGTCAGTAAGCCCGGGGCACTTTTAAAAGACATACTTCCTGCACTGCAACCCTTGACGATACTCTATGCTGGAGTGCGCGGGCCTCTGCATGAAATTCTCAAACAACTCCCTCATTACGTCCCGGTGGAATTCTCTGAAGAAGTAAAGGGTGCCGTATTGCACAATGGCGTACGTTTTGAAAATCCGTATGCAATCGGTATCCGGGAGCACGCATTTGATATCGTGATTACGGCTGATATTCTTCATACGTTCACTGAGCCTTTGAAATTTCTGGCTGAAATTCGCCGCGTTTCAAAATCAAATGCCGTCCACCTCTTTACTCTTCCGTTTGAGATTGAGTACTATGGCGCTCCTGCTGCTTTTAAAAACAACTTTCTCTTTGAATTACAAAAAATGGGGTTTGCTACACAGAGAGTAAATTCCGGCAATGTAAAAATATTTGTTTCTGAAAATATCAAGCTCGCTTTCACTGGTGAGCGTTTTCTGCCGGAGCAAAAAGGGGATATCGCGTATGAGCATATTCACAGGTATAAGATCGCAAACGAGCTGGTCGAAGGAAAAACAGTGCTCGACATTGCAAGCGGTGAAGGCTACGGTTCAGCATTCCTCGCAGAGAAAGCAGCACACGTCATTGGAGTAGATATTTCTGAAGAAAGTGTGGCATATGCCAAAAGGCGTTACGCATACGCGCGCAATGTAGAATATCGTATCGGAAGCTGTGAGGATATTCCCTGCGAAGACAATTCTATCGACGTGCTTGTTTCTTTTGAAACAATCGAGCATATTACCGATCACGACCTCTTTATGCGTGAGATTAAACGTGTTTTACGTCCGGATGGAATTGTGATCCTGTCCTCGCCGAATAAACTCACCTATACGGATGAGCCGGATCATCACAATCCTTATCACCTGCACGAACTCTACCGTGAAGACCTTGAAATTCTTTTAAAGAAACATTTCGCACATACTATATTGCTGGGGCAGCGCAATACTGTTTCATCGCACGTGTGGAATATGGCCTGCCCGGCAATTCCTTCGATGTTTAAACATTACAAGGAAAATCCCGATAATGCTCCGCATATTGCGCAGGCGCCATTCGAGCCGGTTTATTTTCTTGCAATTTGTTCTGCAAAGGCAATTGATTTCCCTGAAACAGCATCACTTTTTACGTATAGTTCGGATGATCTTTTTAAAGAATTTTTAAAACTGAGACAGACCGAACGTGACCTGAGCGAGCAGCTTGTAAAAGCCGGGAGTGCCATCCAGATGCTGCAAAAAGAAATTCAGGCCTTGAAAACCTCGCAGAAGGATTTTCCGCAACAGGCAATCTCCGATATTCCTGTTCTACCGCAGAGAATTGTACAAACCAATGCTGAAAAGCGTATTTTGACAGATAAGGATCTTTTTAAAGTTTCTGTCATTATTCCTGTTTTCAACCAACTTCACTTTACGCAACAATGCCTGGAAACACTCTACAGGAATACACCACAAGATAGGAATTTTGAAGTAATTGTCGTCGATAATGCATCGAGTGACGGAACGCACGAGTTTTTTCAAAGGGCTGTAACACTCTATCCGCATCTCCGCTACATACGCAATAATGAGAATGAATTTTTTGCAAAAGCATGTAATCGTGGAGCACGGGAGGCAAAGGGCGAAGCGCTTGTCTTTTTAAATAATGATACAGAAGTCGAGCCGGGCTGGCTGGACGCACCTTTAAAGGACCTAGAAGACCAGGAAATCGGTATCGTTGGTATAAAACTTTTGTATCCTGACCGCACAATTCAGCATGCGGGCGTTGAGTTCTTTAAAAACTTCGGCTCAGGGCACTACATCTGGCCGGATCATCGCTTTCGGCACGCCCCCGAGAATGATCCCCGTGTGAATCGCCGTGAGGATGTAGAAGTCGTTACGGGCGCCTGTATCTTTTTAAAACGAGAGTTCTTCTTCGAAATCGGCGCTTTTGCTGATGATTACGGGATGTATTTTGAAGACACGGATCTGTGTTTTAAAGTTCGTAAAGCGGGTAAGCGTGTCCTCTACGAACCAGCCAGTGTGGTAATCCATCATGAAGCAAAATCAAGCCCAACCTCAGAAGTAGCGCACAAGAAAAATGTAATTGCAAGCAAGATCTTCTATACACGCTGGAAAGCTGAAATTGCTGAAATTGCCTTGCGCCCTTTTATTGATAAAAAAGAAGGCACGTTTATCTTTCTGAATGAGGACATCTGGCCGAAAGCATTGTCTAATGGCATATTTTCAGAGGAAACTATCCTTGGATTTGACTTGCTTTTAAAAGCGCTGCCTCCTTTCTACTTTCATTTTGGCGGTATTGGAGATGCGCTTATGCTTATGTCATCATTTTATGACAGGCATCCCGAAAGTGTGATTCTCAGTATGAGTAATTCACCTGCAGCAGCTAAAGCATTTTTCTCGGCATTTCCAAAGCTGAACAAGGTATATGTGCTACCACCGGTGGCAAACTATACCGTTGGAATGATATTAAGGACGCTGGTTTCACGGATGAAGAATTGCCTGAGCATGGGTATTACGCCACCTCATAAATATGAAGAAGTATGGACGCCACAGATAAATATCTTTAAACATCCATATAATATTATAAAAAGTCCAAGCTGGACACAAACTTTTATAAAGGAAAAGCTCCAGCCACTACAGGTGGTATTGGCGCCAAAAGGCAGCGTGTACGGTACCTTCCGCAGCAAACGAAATACGCTGAACCCGAAATACTGGCAGCCGCTTCTGGAGTTTTTAAAAGCAAATGGCATCCGGCCTGTTGTAATCGGAACGCCGGATGAAGCTGCTGCCTATCCTCTAGATGAAAATTGCATTGGCCGGCGCAGTTATTCCTTCAAGGAGCAAATGGAAATTATTGCTTCCGGCGATATTTTTATTGGCGCGGATTCCTGGTCCAAGACTTTTGCTGCAATGTGCGGTCTACCAACGATTGTTTTTAAACCGATGTACGGTTATGATCTTGCGCGCTGGGTAGATAATTCTGATTTTGTCTTTATACATCCATGGGAAAATATCGCGCACGTAGGCGATATGGAAGAATTTTTAAAAGCATTTGATCAGGCATGCCGTTTTAAAAACGGCGGCGTGCCGACGGTAATTCCGCAAAGCATAGCCTATGTAAAAAGTATAGAGCAGCAGAAGCTCTCGCCAAACCCACAGCAGATGACAAGTTTTGATCCGGTTTTCTGGCAGCGGAATTATGATGCATTTAAAAATATCCTGCTACGTATAACACCTGCCGTGGGCGATGCGCTTATACTCTCATCTGTCGTTCGTTCTTTAAAAGCCCAGTTTCCCCAAAAGGAAATTTATATTTCGGGCGATGAGCGTGCTGAGTGGATTTTTAAAAATAATCCATATGTGACAGGTATTCTCAAGCAGAATTCAAACGAAGAATTAGGAATTGAGGCCGATGCGGAAGTGATTGAGTACAATCACCTGATTGACAGGTTGCCAGAGTACTTCAACGGGCTCCACTACAATGATATTCTAGCTAATATTGCGGGAGTCGAACTTGATACCTATGAGCTTGATTACACCATTGAAAATGATGAGAAAACCCGGGCAGCAGAGATCGTAAAAAGTTTTAAACATTCAGGCACACTCACTGTTGGTGTACAGCTCACAACGAATAAAGATGTGCAGCGCAGCTACATACTACCTGAGTTTTTACCGCAGATTTGTAAAGAATTCCCTCACGCGAATTTTATTCTTTTCGGACAGGAAACACCGGGTTTAAAAAGTGACAATTTCTTGGATTGTGCAACTGCGAAAGTTCCCTTCCGCGACCAGATAGCGATTGCCGAGCATTGTGATGTGTTTATTACCATTGACAGCGCATTTTATCATGTAGCGCATAATCTTTTTAAAAAGCCAACCTTGCTTATCGTAGGGCCGACGAATGAAGCTCTGATAGGAAACCCAGCACTTGGGCTTACCTTCCCTGTGCGAAATATGCGGAACGGCTGCTTCCCGTGTTACTGGCAGAGCGATTGTAGAAAAGACTGCCTGAAAAACCTATCGGTACGCGATGTAATTTCTGCCTTTAGAACAATGCTTGTGAAAGTGCAGAAAGGCGAGTTCCCGCTATGGTCTCCGCACCTGGAAACAATTGAACTCAACATAACAAAAGGCGAGGACTACCAGCAAAAAATTGCTCAGGAGCTTTTTAGGAAGGGGAAGAAGATCATCCTTAAAAATACGGAATATCTACCGCCCTATGCTATAAACTGGAATGGTTTGGACATAAACGGTAGAAGGAAAATTCAACAGAATACAAGAAAAGAAATACCACAGATTACAAAGATACAGGAAGAACCCATGGATGCATCCTTACCTCAACAAAATATGGAGCGAATTGCCTGCCCGTACTGCCAGTCTCAGCACGCCGAGCCATACCGCATGTCAGCTGACATCGTTCGTTGTTTGAACTGTTTGACGGTGTATTTGCGCACACGGCTCACAACTAAGGCCATGGAGAAATTGTATCAGGAATATGCCAATGGCGAATCGCACATGTTGCTTCCGCAAACAATGGAGGAAGTTAAAACAACAAGTCTACGGCGTGAGTATTTTATTCAGGAGATCCTCGACTTTACCGATCCACGCGGTAAGCTGCTCGATGTGGGCTGCGGCTGGGGCGCCTTCCTCGATAGTGCCCGCGATAAAGGCTTCCAACCACTTGGTATTGAACTCACACCAAAATGTGTGGATTTTGCCAATATGCAGCTGGGCATTCCCGTAAGCAATAGGCAGCTTTTGGATGTGCCCTTCATGGAAAATTCCATTGCGGTTGTAACCATGAATCATGTGCTGGATCATCTGCCGGAGCCGAAAGAAGCGCTCGATAAGATTTTTGCAATACTGGAGCCGGGCGGTATGTTGTGCGGCATCGTGCCGAATATAGAGTCTCTCGCGTCGCAGGTGCAGAAGGACAACTGGTATTGGCTTGACTCGAATTTTCACTATGTGCATTACTCTCCTGCAACACTACGTAGCGCTCTTGAAAAAGCAGGATTTATCATTGAACGGCTCTACACTACAAGTGGTGATTTCGGCACAGAAAAGCAGATTGAGCTTTTAAAAAGATCGACTGACCCATCAATTTCAGCGAATCCTGAAGCGGCTTTAAAAGATTTTGAACAAGGGGGAATGGGCGAAGAGATCAGGTTTTTTGCACGTAAGCCGGTCGCCCGCGAACATTCTTTTAAAAGCGGGCAGCCTGAACAACATCAGGTGCAGAATGTTTTTAGAATGAATGAAAATCCCAATACCATTGCAGAAAGCTCCCTTTTTAAAGATGAAACTGCCACTGCGCCATCTTATAAAAATGAGCCCTTTACAGCGGAAGCCGTAAAAGAGAATTCTTTTAAAAATGAACAAAGGCTTCCGCAGATTAACCTTGTATGGGAAGGCTCGCAGTTTGTGAATCACACGCTTGCGTTGATAAACCGCGAGCATACAGCAAATGTAATTCAAACGGGAGTTGCAGAAGTAACAATCGTGCCATATGAGCCTGACCAGTTTTCACCTGAAGGCGATAAGAAGTTAGAGCTTTTAAAAGAGCGTGACGTTCGTTTTAAAAAGCCGGTGCCGGAAGCAATTTCAAAACTTCCATATGCATGGGTGCGCCATCAGTGGCCACCAAAGAGTGAGCCACCCCGTGGTGCCAAGTGGTTTGTGATGCAGCCGTGGGAGTTTTCAAGTGTGCCGCGTGACATTATTGAAAGTTTTAAAAACGTGGACGAAGTGTGGACGCCATCAAACTTCTCGCGTAATGCATTTGTGAATTCCGGGCTTGATTTTGATAAAGTACAGATCGTACCAAATGGTATTAATCCTGCTATTTTTACACCGTCGGGAGAAACAACTGATTTTCCCGTGGACAAACGTTTAAAATTCCTGTTTGTCGGAGGAACAATTTTCCGAAAGGGAATTGATGTACTTTTACAGGCATTTGTTACGGCGTTTACGGCAGCAGATGATGTGTGTCTCATCATTAAGGACATGGGAGGCGATTCTTTTTACAAAGGGCAGACAGCAAAAGAGCAGATCGAGCAGATAAAGCGCAACCCGAACGCGCCGGACATCCGCTACACAGACGCCATCATGCCGGAAACACAGCTTGCCGAGCTGTACCGCGCGTGCGATGTTTTTGTAAGCCCGTATCGTGGCGAAGGCTTTTCGTTACCGACGCTGGAGGCTATGGCGTGTGGGCTGCCGGTGATTGTGACTGATGGTGGCGCAACAGATGATTTTGTAGATGAGATCGTTGGTTGGAAAATCCCTGCTACGCCGCGCTCAGTTGGTAGTGTGATCAATAATCGCGAGATGACCAGTGAAGCATTTGTGCTGGAGCCGGATGCGAATTATCTCGCTGATCTTTTAAAAGAATTGTACCAGAATCCCCAAAATATTTTTGTAAAGGGAATTGAGGCATCGCTTCGCGCGCGTAGCGAATGGACATGGAACCGCGCAACACTTAAAATGCTTTCCCGCCTTGATTATCACTACAAAACGACAATGGCGCGTGATGCGGAAGGAATTTTAAAAGATAGGGCTGATGGCAATATCCTCATCGGCCACGCGGAAAACCTGTATCTAGCGGGCGATGTGGACCGAGCAATCGATACCTATACTGAAGCCTTTAAAGCGGGCGGGCTTACGAAAAAATACATCCTACACGCGCTCCACCGTATGGCATCCATCGCGTTGGCCGATAATAACATTGAGCTGGCGAGCAACTTTATTTTCAAAGCCGATGAAATTCAGCCGGGTCACGTGGACACGATCTACCTTCACACGCTTTGTCTTGGTTTCCAAGAGGACTGGATTGAGGCACAGGAGCAGCTTTCAGACATACTAACCAACTGGAAGTATGTTCGCTTTGACACAACACTTGGTCTTACGCTCGATATGCTCTTATGCGACACAGCCCGTGCGTTACTTTCTACGGACGCTGTTGACGAAGCCCATGAGATTTATAGTGAAGCTTTAAAAATGAATCCTGAAAATGCTGATGCATGCTATGGCCTTGCACAATGTTTTAAAGCAATGGGCGAACACGCTGAAGCACGGCAGATGCTGGAGTGGGCTGTAAAACTGCGGCCAGATTATACGATAGCTGCGGAAGAACTGGACATTGTAAGAGACTAGTCTTGCACGGTTGGTAAATCTCTTTATTTCTAACGCATACCCGGAGAGCCTTTCTCCGGGTATTTTTTTTAGGTGCCGGCGATGAACTCTGTAGAAAGCCTGTAAATAGAATAAATAAGCATGTATGATTTTCAGTATGCATGCGATTGTAATTATTTAGTTCTATATAATGCTATAATATTACGTAAATTTAACATAGAGCTAAAGTTTATTAGATTCTATTCAATACTAATCTGATAAGCCATATCCCCACAAAAATCTTATTCACCACATTAAAAATTAGAGGAAGTATCATGAAATGGATTCAGAATCAGAAAATTGCTAAAAAGCTCACTGGTGCATTTAGTATTATACTTTTTATGATTGCCGGTATAGGAATTTATTCTGTATTAAAATTTCGTGAAGTAAATGAGATCCTTCATAGCGTGAACACGAATCTTATGCCTACTATTGAGGTTATTAATAAGTTAAATGTTGATTTAGGTATCTTCAGGGTTCGAGAGTTACGGCATGTGACAAGTACCACAAAGGAGGAAAAGGCAAATTTTGAACAGGAGTTGGTAAGATTGTCTGAACGTATAGATGAGGAGTTAGCAGTTTATCAGCCAATGCTACTTGAGGAAGAGAAACCTCATTATAACAAACTGGTGATAGATCTTCAGGAATTCAGAAGTGAGCACAAAAAGATCCTCAACCTTTCAAATCAGCTTAAAAATGCAGAGGCATTAGAGATTCTAAAAGGCCGATCACATCACCTTTTCAACAAGGAGATGATGCCCACGCTGGAAACACTCGTACGTCTGAATTTTAAGCTAACAACTGAAGCTGCTTTGAATGGAGAGAAGATTAATCTTCGTGCAAGCAATATAAATATAATCTTTGCTCTTGTGTGTTTTGTTGTGGGTATATTCCTTAGTATGTATGTTTCTCGTATGATTAGTAAACCGGTCATAGCGCTTGATGAAGCAGCAAATAAGGTAGCCGGAGGTGACATGAACGTGAAAGTAGATATTGATGCAAAAGATGAACTTGGCAACCTTGGTACAGCATTCAACGAGATGATATTAAAGATCCGCACTGCGAACGAAGAAGCCGCCTCCCAGCAGGCATACCTGAACAGAAGCGTACAGAACATGCTGGGTGAAATGGAGAAGTTCTCTAATGGTGATCTGACCGTACATGTGCAGGCAGAACGAGATGACGAGATCGGGCTCCTCTTTAACGGCTTTAATCGCTCTATTGAGAATCTCCGTGGTATGATACTTCAGCTGGCAGAAGCTGTTTCTACATCAGCCGCTGCAGCTACACAGATCAGCTCATCAACCGAGGAGTTATCAGCTGGAGCACAAGAGCAGTCAGCCCAGACGCATGAGGTGGCAGCAGCCGTTGAGGAAATGACAAGTACCATTCTTGATAACGCAAAAAGCGCATCCCATGCTGCAGACATAGCTTCAACTAACCAGAAGACAGCGGTAAACGGAGGCGAGATCGTTCAGCAGACAATTCAAATGATCCGCCAGGTCTCAGAAGTCGTCCAAGACAGCGCTATTAAAATTGAAAAGCTTGGTGTATCAAGTTCGGAGATCGGCGAGATCGTATCAGTGATTGATGACATAGCTGACCAGACAAACCTGCTCGCTCTGAACGCAGCAATTGAAGCAGCCCGCGCCGGTGAGCAAGGCCGTGGATTTGCCGTAGTAGCCGATGAGGTTCGTAAACTGGCCGAGCGCACAACGAACGCCACAAAGCAAATAGCTACAATGATCAAAGGCATACAGAACGATACAAAAGAAGCTGTCACAGGCATGAACAAAGGCTCACAGGAAGTAAGCCACGGCATCAAGCTAGCTGATAAAGCTGATGAAGTGCTAAAAGAGATCGTTCATTCATCAAAAGAAGTATTCGACAATGTAAGCCAGATAGCTGCAGCAAGTGAAGAGCAGTCAGCTACAAGCGAGCAGATCAGCCGCAGCGTCACGAGCATCTCAAGCGTGACAAGCCAGTCAGCAGCAGGCATCGAGCAGATCGCCCGCTCTGCTGATGAGCTAAACCGACTCACAGAAAATATCTTTACCCTTATATCTCAGTTTAAAGTTGATTCCACTGCTGATTTTACTGGTATGCCTGAGACTAGAGTTATTGCAGCCAGTAGTCTTAACGGAAGGTCTAGAAAAACTCTGCTTAATTAATAGATTCAGTTGCAAAAAAGGAATGCCGGAGCTCTTATAAAGCTCCGGCATTCCTTTTTTGTATAAGCAATTTGTGCTGATGCAGCTCTTCTACTGCAAAAATTTCATTTTATATTTTGACTTTACCTGGCCCTGCGAAATATTTTTTAGCTTCTTTTTTAAAAGTAAAGTTCTTTTAAAAGCCGGTAAATAGTCCAGGTACAGAATTCCCTCAGTATGATCATACTCATGCTGTATCATTCGTGCTGTCACTCCTTTAAAGGTTCTTTTCTGCACCTGAAACTTCCTGTCAGAATATTCAATCGTAATACTCCATGGTCTTTCTACATCTTCCGACATAGACGGAATGCTCAAGCATCCTTCCTTGTCAGTCCATACATTAGTAGAACGTCCGGTAATCTTCGCATTGATAAATGTTTCGCGGATACCCTCATCGCCTTCAAAATATTCCCTACGCTCATGGAAATCCATTCTGTCAAATGTATCTTTACTGTCCACAATAAAGAGCCGTACGGGCACATTTACCTGTGGAGCAGCAAGCCCACACCCATCAGCGCCTTCCATAGTTTCCCACATATTATTAATAAGGATGTCAAGTTCGGGATAGGATGCATCAATATCCACACACTTCTGACGGAGGATATCATGGCCATATGAAACAATTGGTAATATCATAAGAAGTTTTAAGAATATCACATAAAATTTTGCCTGTTTGAATAGGGATTTCAAATTTAAAAATAGTAATGGATACTTCATCATTTTTAATAGAAGACCTTCTTAAAATCTGCTATTTTAACGAAAGCCACGCTATCGTTCTGCAATGAGCGAAGAACTTATACCAGAACCTTGAATTTGGTCATTCTAGCATAGATTGTGGTGCGCTGAGTACCTCAGAATGACATCTTCACCTTTTTAAAAGCTTTTGGAAGGGGGTATTCTTTAAAAGTACGCAAATTCCTGTTTTCAAACATACTTTGTTTCCTGAAGGATCATAATTGACTACAATCTGACGACTGGTTTGCTTTTACTTTCCAGAAGGGGATACATTCTACAGACTATTACTGCCTCTGTAGAACTGAATTATTTACATCTTGCCGATACTGAGTATATCGGCAGGTAAACCGGACAAGCGCCCTATCAAATTTTTTATAGGGGCGCTTGTAAAGGCCTTGAAGCTGTCCATTGCGGTGGCGGGTAATTCTTTAAAAGGTGATCGGAAGATGGATTTTTTACTTTTGTCGTTTTACCTTCGGCCAGCATTCGCGCGTGCACAGTCTGCCAGTCCGGTAGTGTCGCGTTATCCTGAAGCCAATGTACATATGCCGCTTCATCACACCATTTGGGCAGCTTCTGCATAGCTTTCCTGTGTATCTCAGAATTGCGAAAAGACCTCATGGCTGCATCACTTTCCCAGGCAGTGAGCGTCCAGAATGTGAGCCGCTTATCAATGAGCTCCCGGCCGCCTTTAAAACCCTGAGTTTTTAAAAGCTCCTTCACGGAGGCTTCATTTGCCAGCATGAATCCCGGTAAATAAATAAATGACTTTAAGCGGAGGCGAGTTGCTGAAATGAATATCATAGTAAAATTTTAATAGGATTTAAATTTTAATAGGATTTAAATTTTAAGATACGGCTTTAAAACACCAAAGCGGACTTTGAAGAGCCCGCTTTACGTATTTTTAACAGTTTAATTATAAACATCAATAATTAAACTGGGCCTGCAATCTCAGCAAATTCCCCTTCTGACGATTTGAGATCTTTGCGCCATCCTCAAATGTGCGGTCGCTCATTGTATACATCGCTACAAGCTCAAATGCCGAAAACGGCTGCCATTCTATGCCTGCCTCATATTCACGAACAACATAACGGCGTGCGTCCAGCTCATGCTTTTTACCCCCTTTGTAATATTCAGCGCGAGCAAATGGAATAAGAGTTTGACCAGCAATATCTGCTTTAAAAGATATCGTTACAAATCCACCTTCTAATGGTTTTTCTTCAATCGAGCGTGTAAGAATTGTTGGATTTCCCGCCGAATCATTTCTAAAACCTGTGGTAAATTCCGGGCCCCGGCCGATATTATACTCAGCTAAGATCCCAAAAGGCTGGGGGAAGAGATTGATTGTTGCTGCTATACGCTGATCGCGAAACTCCCGTGCGCCAGTAACGCCTGACGTCCTGTCAGCAATGACGACACGCCCGGAATATGCCTGTATGCTTGGCTCAATGATCTGGCCCGCAATCTGCAAAGGATATGAAACACGGGCTACCATATGGAGATTATTGTTCAGCTCTGGCCGGTTTGCCGTTTGGCCATTGAAAGCACCAAACCCAATCACGCCATAGTCTCCTGAACCTTTCATTTTGTTATTTGCTACTTTCGCAAAAAGTTCGCGTGTTTCAGCAGGTGCCCAGTAGAAGAGCGCCGCTAGGTCACGCTCATTTGATAGGGCACTATTGAGGGCGTCGGCGCGGTCAAGCGGTAGGCGATTCTGGCTTGACTGCATATTTTCAAAACCAAACGGGATTTTGCTTTGGCCGAGGCGCAGGCGAAACTCCTTTGCCGCATCAAGTGAAAGGTCAAAATACGCATCACGAATCTGCGCAAACTGTAGGTTCGTACTGCTGGCTGATGAGGCCAGATCCGGCTGAATATAAATATAAACGCGATCATGAACGTTACCGCTGAAAATCAAACGTGCCCGACGTATGAAAATACTACCATTATCGCCCCATGACCTGTCGCACTGCTCGCATTTTAAATCCTTATTTGTTTCCAGCAGGCGGTTGTAGCGTACCTGCGTATAGCCACGAAGGGAAATTTTATCATACCATTTTGACTCTTTTTTTGTGGTGTCGCTCTGTGCGCTGAGTGAAAAGGTGAAAGCAATGAAGGTGAGGATTGCAGTAAAAACTTTACGCATTGTTTACAATTCCGTAATAGTGAATTAATAATGAATCTGTAAGCAAAACTACAGAGTGTGGTGAAATTTTTAATATTATCAATTGGTAATATTATGTTTCGGCTACTATACATATTTCTTTAATAAAAAAAAGCCAGGAATTTTTATATCCCGGCTTCATTGCCAACTTTTAAAAACTATTTGAATAAAAAGGCTGCAGCCGGAGTCCGGCACGATATAGCTTCTCATATTCTTCAGCAATATCAAGGCAGCATTCCTTGTATGAACTGTTCGGTAATGTCGCGACGGTTTTACAATTCGTCTTTCGTAGAAAATCCATTTCAAGCGCAATTTCCTCAAGACAGCCAGTCTTGCTGCCCTGCCGCTTTTCGATAGCACGGATAAAAACGCCTGCTTCCATTAAGCTTTCCGGTGTCCCTGTATCACCAATGAGATACTGCGTCCCATCAACTCTATGGTTAAAGTATCTTTATCAAGATGCTCTTTGTGAATGTTTGTAATTTTCAGTTCTTCGGGCAAGCCTGCTTTTAATGCTTTTGAAATTTTAATCACTTTCAGCATGTACACATATAGCTACGGAGTTTGTGTAATTCGACTTTGACTCTCTCGGCTTTTCTTCAATTGAAAGTACCTCGCTGCCGGCGTCAGCCTCCACAACGTCATAGTGCTCAGGATCGTGAACGCAGTAGCCGAAGATCGTCCCGGCGCAATCACTCAATAGAAGCCCTATTGTGAACCGTCTTTAGGCAACTTTTGAAAATGCTGCATATCATGGGCGTAGTGATGAGCGGGATTTCCGTGATGCCCGCGAGTATGAGCGTCTCCAGCCGGTAGTAAATCATCAGCTTGTCGTAGACGAGGTAAAGCTGCTCACTGAAACCTGCCGTTACAGGATCAAATCATATCCCACTACCTTGTGAGGAGTATGTCTTTTGTACTCCGTGGTGAAATATTCGTTTTTTAAAGAATTGTTGTGCAAAATTAGAGGATTTGGATGATTCTTAAAAAGCGTGGTTTCAAAAGTTACTTCTCCACCTCCGAATATTTCCTATATACAGCGCGATAGCCGAAGCGCCGCGCCACAGGAGCAATAATGTTTATCAGCAGCTTTTGCACGCCAACGGGAATATCTGTCAGGTATGCCTTGCTGTCCAGATATTTCAGTGTGACGAGTTCCTGCACGAGGCCTGCCTTGCCATTTTTCATCTTGCCGTCGGCAGCCAAGCCAACGAGATTTTCAATGAGATATTCAAAGTCAAGCGCTGGAGTGACAGTGTGGATGTACACGAGCGGTTCGTCCTGGGAGTTGTAGTGATTGTGGGATTTGTTTTTCGGCAGAATTATCGTTTTACCAGCTCCGGCTGTGCTAATCTTCCCGTCGGAGTAATACGTAAGCGTTCCTGAAATCACGTCAAACTGCTCGTCCTGCAAAACATGCATGTGGTTTGGTACGAGCAATCCTTTGCGCTTCACAGTGGATTTTATCACAACTCGTTCGCCGTTTGACGAAGCCGCTGTTTCGATGAATTCGAAAGTGTCGCCTGAGAGCGGATTCTGGAGAATTTGTCCTTGTTTTGGCATAGCCTCCTCACAGGAAGTGGAAGAAAATGGTGAAAAAAGCAAAATACAAAATTGGCGTCAATTTCATACTTTCTTTTTAAAAGATAATTTTAACATACCATTCTTCTTTATAAAAGTAAAACACAGAGTGGCAACCCGGCTTCTGAAGCTCATGGGCTTTAAAAGCAGATTGCCACATTAGCAGACTATCCCTGTAATGAAAAATTACTTTTAAAAATTTAGACAACTCCTATGTACGCTCTTTCTTCTATTGAGATGCTGATGCAGCCGCGCCTCTGGCTTATATTTTTTTACCGTCGGCAGACCTTCTGCACGGAAAATTTCCATCGTTGTAAGATTAGCTACTACAGACCATAATGTACCAAACTGGAACCTGGCGAGATGCAGGCAAAGGTGCTTTTTGCGGTCGCTCAGGATCTGTTTTGCCAGCACGGTGTTCATATCTTCATTGCTGCTTAGAAAATCACTTGCAGCACAAAATCTCTCTATTGGCTTGCTCCATCCTACGCCTTCTGCTTCAAATTTTTTTACCTCAGGATGTTGAAAATAATTCGTACAGACGATAAAATTATTCTCGGGGTGGCGAACCTGCACCGTTTGAGGACACACCTCAATAACAGCCATGTCTGACCTGTCAGCAACAAGAAAATTATTATATGTGGCTATAGGTATATTTTTAAAAAAATGTATTACCTCATCCACTGTCGTAAAATGCTCAAGGCAGTATCTAACCGAAATAAGGAAGTTGAAACCGGGCAGAGGATTCCTGCCATTGACATATGACATCCCAATAAATAGACCCGCTTCATTGATTCCGTCTTCCCTGCCGATAAATACTTCAGATTGTGCGATGTACGATAGTTTGTTTTCCGGGGCGATGAGACTGCTTTCTGTAAACTTTTGGAATGTAAAAAATGAATCGAAATTTCGTCCAACGATCATTTCACCGCTTTTATTCCTGCTGGCAAAAAGAGAGCACTGCGCCTCGTGCTCAAATGCACCGATGCTTAAAACGAAGCCTGCTAACTGCTCAATATTTGATTGCGCTCCCTCAGCAAAACCTTCAAATTCACGGATTATTTCAGGATAAACAGGTGCAATTTCATTAAGGCACTTCATGCCAAATTCAACCTTCCTGGCCTCAGTGTGCGGAAGCCGAAAGCCATTTTTAAAAAGCAGGCTCCCGTACTTAAAACCCATATCATAATAGCTTCCTTTCAATCGCGGATGATACATTTTTACCTCTTTGTTTTTAAAAAGAGCAAAAATAGAGCTGTAGGAAATTGATGTGGGATAAGAAATCAATAAGAGATATTCTTCCGTATGCGGCTAAAACTTTCCGCTGTAATTCCTAAGTACGAAGCAATATATTTCATTGGGGTACGCTGCAGAATGTCAGGACGCTGACGGAGCAGCTTGAGGTAGCGTTCCTCTGCAGTAAGAGTCTGGTAGTCAATTAGCTGTTGCTGCTTTGCAATAAAGAGGAATTCGGCAGACAATCTGCCTATCTTTTCCATAAGTATGGCGTCGTGACGTTGATAGAATTCAATAAGTTTTAAAAAAGGGACCTGAAGAATAGAGCTTTTTTCGAGAGTTCGTGCTTCTAATGTACTAGGTACGGCCGTGAGTATTGAGGCATAATCCCCAAAAAACTCACCGTCATAGCAAAGCTCAAGGCACACTTCTTTACCGTTTTTTGTTGAGAATGTTCCTGCTGACCCTGTAATTATATAGTAGATGTTGTTTTCAACTGTATTACTCTTTCTCAGAACGTAATCCTTTGGTACAGTGATATGAGTAGCTATTTCTGCTAAGCCTTCCCACGAGATTTCGGGCATGTTAAAACCCTTAATGAAGGCGTTACGAAGAATCTGAGGTATGTTTGTATTCATTGTGTAGTTATTAAAATTTGTCAGCTTAGCAACTATCGGTGATATAGGTTCAGTAAAGTGGAATGACAAATTTTAAAGCAAAAATAAGTATCATTCTCCTGAAAAGTAACCACACCACCGGAGTACAGGTGCTACGAACTACAGCTCAGCATCGAGCACCCAGCCTGCTTCGTCGCCCAGTCAGGACGCTTTTTAAAGAATTCATCATGCTCGCGGCTATACGGCGTTTTCATCGCGTGCTGTAGTTTTAAAAACAATGCATCATCGCCCTTTTCCAAGCCCTGAATGGCCTCGTGCAGCATGTAATTCCGCAGGATAAACCGCGGGTTCGTCTTCTGCATAATGGCCCGTGATTCTTCCCGCGAAATGGCGTTCATTTCAAGGCGCTCGCTGTACTGCGTTATCAGTTCAAGAAGTGAGGTTGCTTCGCCGGGATATGGGTCTTTGTAAAAGCTGTCTTTAAAATGCTCCAGCACTTCGATTTCGTTTTTAAAAGCATCAGGCACATCGGCGAGAAGCTGGAAGAATATCGTCATGTCGGGTTTGATGCTTTGGAGCGCCTCTTTAAAAGCGGCGATGAGCGCGTCATCTCCTGGCTTGAGGGCATCGAGGCCGAGCTTTGCGGCGAACATGTCGTTGTACTTTTGTGTGTAGATTGTTTTGTATTCTTCGAGCGCGGCGACGAGCATTTCCGGCCCGCTAAAAAGTGGCGCGATGGCACCTGCCAGGCAGCCGAGATTCCAGTGCCCGATGAACGGCTGACGTCCGAAGGCGTAGCGGCGGCCCGGAAGGTCGGTTGTGTTAGGCGTGAAGTTCGTATCGTAATCATCCACAAAGGAGTACGGACCGTAGTCTATCGTGAGGCCGAGGATGGACATGTTGTCGGTATTCATCACACCATGCACAAAGCCGACGCGCTGCCATTCCACCATGAGCGCGGCTGTGCGCGAGAGCACTTCTTTAAAAAATTGGAGGTATTTGTCTTCGCCCGTGATGTGAGAAAGGTGCCCATAATAACGCTCAATCGTCCAATCGGCGAGCTGTTTTAAAAGGTCGGTTTCATCGCGGGCGGCGAGTATTTCAAAATTGCCGAAACGCAGGAAGGTCGGCGCCACACGCATCACGATGGCGCCCGGCTCAAAGGCCGCATTGCCGTCGTAAAACATATCGCGCATCACGTCATCGCCCGTGGCGACTAGGCTCAGCGCGCGTGTGGTCGGAACGCCGAGATAGTGCATCGCCTCGCTCATCAGGTATTCCCGCACGGAGGAGCGCAGTACGGCGCGCCCGTCAGCCCTGCGCGAATATGCCGTCGGCCCCGCGCCTTTCAGCTGCAGCTCCCACACATCGCCCGATGGCGCCTCCCACTCGCCAAGCGTGATAGCGCGCCCGTCGCCAAGCTGCCCGGCCCAGTTGCCGAACTGGTGTCCCGCATAGCAGGCGGCGTACGGGTACATTGTTTCGGTCACGGCATTTCCGCCGAGGATGGCGATGTCCTCGGGCGAGGTTGGCTTTTCGACGCCAAGCTCGGCTGCCAGCTCGTCTGACCACGCCAGCAGCCGCGGCTCACGCACCGGCGTGGGAAGCGCCTTGCTCCACAGAACGCCTGGAGTCTGCCGCGGCCTTGTGTCGCCGCTTTCGTCCCCGGGAAACGCGGCCTTAAAATCTGCTTTGTATGTTTTTAAACTCAGTTTTTCCATTGGTTCGCTTTTTTAAAAGAAGGAATGTATTTCATTTAAAAGCGATTGACGGGTAGGATTAGTTTCTTGTGAGAGATTAAAAGAGGTTTATATTTTCATTTTATAGGCAGTAAAAGATTCACCGGCTTTAGTTATAGAATCAATTGATTCAAAGTTGATTTTCTTATCATAATCTTTTATAATGTTATAAAGAATATTATTAAGAATAATCTCATTTGATTTTCCAGCGCTACAAACTCTATTAGCCCAAACAATTGTATCTCCAATTGCAAATAGATGTCCCTCTATTTCCTTGTATTCAATCTTACCAATATCAGCACCAAGTGTTAGCCCTGAAGAACCTAATGGTAATTTCCTAATAGATTTAGTCCACCTTGAAAAATGTTCATTTGAAAAATCTAAAATTTCCTTTGAACTTTTAATGAAGCAATCAATATAATTCTTATTTGCCTTTGCGCAAACATCTTCATTAAAATATGCTAAAAAACCATCTCCAGTGAATTTATCAAAGATTCCATAGTTATCTTTTATAATTTTTCTAGATGTTTGTATAAATTCAATCATCATTTCTCTGAAATATTCAGCCGAGGGGCTATAAGTCATAAGATCTTGAGACTTTCTAATATCAGCAACAACAGTTATTGTATTTGATTGAGAAAGCTCCTTTTCAAAATTTTCTGGTATCTCTAGTAAAATATGGCGTGGCAAATGAGCATTCCATCTAATTCGCGATTTTGAAAAGTCCATTTGTTCTGAAGACCATGTAATCGGAATTTCAATATCTGGCGCCACTTTTTTCAGTAGATATGCTTTGAGACTCATTACAAAATGAAGTGAGATATGCCAAGACCTTTCGAACTCCCTTGAATACGGCAAGTTTCTGTCACTTGATGCCCATACCTCTAATTCGTTAATAACTTTTTCAATGTAATTATTCGTGTCATTTCTGTCAATTCGTAGTGATTTACTGCTAAAAATTTGCTTATCTATTTTATAAACATCTTTAAGTCGTTGTACTAATTTTAAAGTTATTTCTTTACACTCTTTAATGTAAAGCTCACCATCAGTCAATTGGCAAAAAGTCCAAAAATTTTCAAATGATTGTAGGATGATTAGAGTATTTATGTATGCTTGCTTCTTCATAATCAATTTTTATTTTTGTCCACAGGCTATATTCAAGTCAAATATAAACACTTTCCCCACACTCCAAACAACTTTTTAAAACCCCAAAGCAAACTGCTTTGAGACTAAAAGACTTACAGCCACGCCGCTATAAGGCAGATCATTGAGCCATATGCAAGTGTTTCAAACGCCTTGAATTAAAGTGTCTCTTGGTTTGTGAGTTTTAAAGCCAGTTTGTTTAACAGATATCCGGAGTAAATTCCTGAAATTCTCAACGTCCAGCTTAAGGATATTTCTACAACTCTAGGTATTTGGTCATAATATTGATTGCCACGAATGTCTGTAACTTTCGCTACTGTATAAAATGCAATCAATGAAAATACAACAAGCGCAACCTTATTAAGAAATTTGAACAGTAAGTTTTTTGCCTCAGACTCAACGGCTGCAGTGAAAAATAAAGCAAACAAAAATGTTGAGGTGAGGAAATTTAGGACTATAATAAAGGTCAGACCTTTTGAGAAATCCTCGCTAAGAAGATGTCCGCTACCTTTGAAAAAGGCTTCTCCACCCATATAGAAATTGCTTTCAAGATATTGATTGGCGAAAGACAATGTACCCATGAGTCCCAGAAAAAACAACACAGTTGGAGAAAGTTGAAAAAGATTTTTAAAAATTTTGGCAATCATCAGTATTTGATTTAAAAATTCTAAAGCCGAATTCAATACAAATTACAACTAAATATAAACACTTTCCCCACACTCCAAACAACTTTTTAAAGCCCAAAAGCGGCCCGCTTTGACACCAAAAGACGTACAGCCACGCTGCCATACAGCAATTGGCACGATGGCACATTCTCTCCTGCACCTACTCCGGCCATTTCGCGCTGCTGTGCTTTTTTAAGGAAACGGAGCTGCTTTTTAAAACAGCCCCGCTTTCTTTTTAAAATTGCCATCAGGCCCAGCCTATTTTTTTGCAGCAAGCTTTACGGCAAGATACTCCGGCATTTCCTGCACTGCGGCGCTGAGCCGTGCAGCATTTTCCTTTTTTCGGCTTTCGTCTTTTATGTGGTAATTGTAATTGTCGAAGAGGTAATACATCAGCAGGCGATTGTAGTCGTCAAGCTCGTCGTCTTTGAGCATACTCAGTATTTTTGTCTCGATCTCTGCCGCATATTTCGTTTCCGAAAGCGCGCGGCCAAGACGCCCGATGCTGCCAAAATAGTGTTTCTGGCTTGGGTTTTCCAGCCGCAGCGAAATGCCGAGCATCAGGTCCATCACGTTGATGTCCAGCGCTTCCAGCTCCTGGATATACGTTTGCCGTCCAGCCCAGGCATAGCTGCCGTCGCTCCTCCTTTGAAAGCGGTCATTCATGATATCCAGATGTGCGCGCAGAAATGTTTCCCAGTTGACAGTCTCAGCTGAGAGGACAGCAATTTTCATTGCGTGAACACGCGGGCTGTTATCCTGGCTGCAACTTCCCACGACGATTCTATTCCTGCGTAACTCAAGTGCTGTCTGCTTGGAATAAAAACGCGCGACATATTCATCAAATGCTTCATTTGACCCTTCGACCAATGCCTCAGCGACAGCCGCCTTCAGCATTTTCTGAAACTTTTCCTGCTTTGATAATTTTGATTCGACGAGAGCAAATCGAACAGAATCCCAGGTTCGAAAGTCTTTAGGTTTATTCCTGTCCTCCCAAAAGTGCGGTTTGTCACTTTCCTCATGTACATATTTTAAAAATTCTGCAATTTTTCCAGACTCTTTATAATTCCTGTCCCTTTTTGCATCCGCTTTAAAAATTTCCGTTGTCGTATCTACCATGCAATCAGAGTATTGGATCATCCGCGCATATTGTATCGGAATAGGTTGTGTTTCAAATTCAGAGGTAAAATAGAAACCGCTTATAGATTTTTCGTCAGACTCACTATCTTCCCAGTAGTCATAAATCCACGTGTTTTTCATTGGTTTATCATAAATACTTGGTGGACCTTGGATATAAAGCTCATTAATCACACTATTAAAAAAAACTACTTCTTCATCATCATAGTTTTTGGATTTATACTTTATTACAAGAAGATTAGTATTCGATTCTGATTTTCCATACTTTTTAATGACTTCTTCAAAAGTGACATTGTTATCTATATCTTTCTTTGCTTTTCTAACATCACCTTTTCAAGCGAAAAATAATGAGCGCGAGCCTGGTATTTTGAGAGATATGTCCGGTTCGGCTCACACGTCCTGAACTTAATATTCAGCGAATCAACAATTCTTCCGAGCTGCCTCATCGTATTGTCGCTGTACATCAGCCCGGTTGGGTATTTTTTAAATTCGCCATTATCGTCAGAAGACGCGAATGTGGGTAAGGATTTTGGTAATTCAGCACTTTCGCCAAGGAATGTTGCCATTGCAATCAGGACTATCGGCAAGAGCAGTTTTGTCTTCATAACTCCTCATTTGGCTTGTTTGTGGAAAGGCAATTGCTGGAAGAGCAGTTTTTCAAATGTAATCAATTTTTCTATGCAATAGATTGATCACGGGGCAAAAAAGTTACAGCAAATTTTCTTACGTGATCCTCACATATAGCAGGTTCGCCCATAGGCACGATTTTCCTGTCCTGCACCTTCATGCGCCATTTCGCGCTGCTGTGCTTTTTTAAAAAGGAGTTGTGGAGTTCTTTTAAAAGCTTTAAAAGTAAAAGGGCCCGCTTTTAAAAAAGTGATGAATTATTCAATGAGATTGTATTCTTTTAAAAACAGGCAGGCCTGATGAGACGTTAGTTCCGGCTTTCTTCGATGAGTACATTCAAATTCTGCACATCAGGGCTCATCCAATTATGCCGCGCTTCAACTGAAAAAAGTAATTCCTTGCTGTAATACATCAAAGGATAGCTGCTTTTGCCAAATTCTGAATGAATCAGGTCATTACAGAGAATATCAATCGGCTCGCCTTTCCTGCCCGCCAGAAACTGCTTAGCCACCCACAGCCAGAACTTTGTAATTGTCTCGTGATAGCCAATTTCGTCGGTGTTTCCCGTTCCAACGGCCTCATTATGATTCCTGATGAATTCCCGCACAAGCGGCAAGGCTTCATCATGCGCATGCCGAACGCTATACCAGACAGCTACGATCAGATGGGCCGGGTGAGTCCATTCTACTTTAGGTAGTTGCCCCGCCTCAAAGCGCTTAATTAAAGATTCAATCTCACTTTTTGTATAGTTTTTCTTTTCCATCTGGTGACTGAGCTGCTGAATGACTGAGTATGTTTTGTAAGTCAAATATAGAAACTTTGCCTATACGCAGCAGTTTTTTTAACATTCGAAAGAAACCCCTTCTTGATACCCGTACATATACGGCAGATCCGCCATAGACCAAAAAAACGAATCCGCTTTTTAAAAACGGGTTCGTTTCATATCTTTTAAAAAAACATCTCAGCTCCGGATTTTGTACAGCGAATGCCCGAGCAGCACAAACGGGATAAATATTAGCAGCCCGATAATGACAAACCACGTCGGGTGTGGCAGCGAAAATATATTGGCCACGCCCGACAGTGTGAGGA
>DASPKH010000264.1:0-3659 GCA_035628175.1 Patescibacteria group bacterium | reverse complement strand
GGGAGTGTGCTATTTTAAAAAATGCGAAGAATCCCTCTGCCCTATCGGGCATCTCCCTTTTCTAAGGGAGACTTTCTTCTAACGTTTTAAAAATACGAACGAAGATAATGCGAAAGAAGATGTTCCCCCTTTTCTAAGGGGGATACGGCGAAGCCGAGGGGGATTAATCGTCAGAAGGTTGCGGTAGTTTTTAAAGCAATTTTTAAAAATTGTCATTCTGAGCGCAGCGAAGAATCCGCGCCGGAATGACCGAACGCGAACTTCTGACGTAGATTCTTCGCGCTGCTCAGAATGACAAACGCGATTTTTGCAGCGAATTTTCAGCTTTTTAAAACCTTTTTTAAAAACTGTGTGTTCATTTTAACCTGTCATTGCGAGGAAGGAAGCAATCTGATTTCAACTTTTTAAAGTAGATTGCCGCGTCGGAAGACCTCCTCGCAATGACGGTTGCCTAAGGACTTTGTAAAATTACTTTAAAATAAAAACATGATAGTATTCGGAACAGACGGCTGGCGTGGCGTGATTGCGCGGGATTTCACCTTTGAAAATCTCGGGTTGGTGGCGCAGGCGACGGCGAATTATGTAAAAACCCTGGGCGACAATCCAACAGTTGTAGTGGGCTATGACACGCGTTTTCTTTCGGCGGAATTTGCTGAAGAAACGGCGAAAATCTTAGCTGAAAATGGCGTAAAGGTTTTCCTGAGCGACAATTTTGCGTCAACGCCACAGGTTTCTTTTCAAACGAAACACAAGGGCGCGCAACTTGGCGTGGTGATTACCGCGAGCCATAATCCGCCGAAATACAATGGTTTTAAACTGAAGGCGCATTTTGGCGGGCCGGCGGTGCCGGAGCAAATCACGGCACTTGAAAAAGAACTGGCGCAGGTGATGGAAAACCCGAAAAAGCTTTCTTTAAAAAACCTTGATAATTACACAGGGAACGGCTCTATCACGATGTTTGATGCGGAAGCTGACTACATCGCGCACATCCGCAAAAACGTGAACCTGGAAGTAATTCAGAACGCTGGTTTTAAAGTGCTACACGACCCGATGCACGGCGCAGGAATGGGGATTTTTTCAAAAATCCTTTCAAATGTGGACGCGATTCACAATGAATTCAACCCGTCATTCGGCGAAGTTGACCATCCGGAGCCGATTGCCGAATGTTTACAGCCACTCATGGACAAAGTGCGCGAAGGCGGCTATGCCGTTGGAATCGCGACAGACGGCGATGCTGACCGCGTTGGCGCCGTGGACGAGGAAGGAAATTTCGTGGATTCGCACCGTATTTTCGTTCTCCTGATGAAATATCTCTACGAGGACAAAGGCCTTCGCGGCTCCGTTGCCAAAACGGTTTCGCTCAGCTCGATGGTGAACGATTATTGCACAAAAAACAACATCAACCTCATCGAAACTGCTGTTGGCTTTAAATATATTTCCGCGCTCATGTCCACGCAGGACATTCTCATCGGCGGCGAGGAGTCCGGCGGGCTCGGTACGTCGCTCCACATTCCTGAGCGCGATGGCGTTTTCAACGGACTGCTGCTGATGGAAATGATGGCGGTTCGCAAAAAATCTTTAAAAGAATTATGCGATGAGCTTGATGAGGAATTCGGTACGCACCGCTACCGCCGCCGCGACGTTCATGTTTCACAGGAGCAAAAGGAAGCCATTATGGGCGCCGCTGCGAAAAATCCGACGAAGCTTGGCAAATATAATGTTATCAAAACCGATATGCGCGACGGCTTTAAATTCTTCGTGGATGGTGGCTGGCTGCTTATCCGGGCGTCAGGCACGGAACCTCTGATTCGCTTTTATTCTGAAGCGGAAAATATGCAGAAAGTTGATGAAATCTTAGATGCGGGCCTGGCTTTGAAGTAAGGTTTTAAAGTTGTAAAATGAAAAGGCGTTCTTTTTAAAAGGAACGCCTTTTTGTTTTTAAAAATAGTTTTTTAGACATATTTTTTTTTAATCGGGAATTTTCCGGACCGTTGCATTTGTTGTCTATTTTAGATTAACGGTTAGTATTTTGAGGTTAACGGTCTTATTCGCGGATTATCGGTATTAAAACAAATTTTTAAAAATTATAGATGGGGGAATTTTTATCATGGAACAGATAATAAAAGACACACGGTTTTTATATGCGTTGAGCGTTTTTGCTGCTGCAATTTTAATTGTTTCGCTATTTTTCCAAGAGTCCACTTCTTTCAATAAGAAGCAGCATGAAGTTCGGACCGTAAAGAAAGCAACCTTCGAGCAAATGGTCGTGAATGGATTTTCTTTTAAAAGTAATCTCGTGTAGATTTGATATAGATGCCTTTTGAAAAACCTAACTTTCTCCATAATTCTCTGCCAGATAGATTCGGTTATTACCTTCACATCGAACGGTTTTTAAACTTTTAAAAGCCGGTAGCATTTCAAATTTCCTATTTCCTTAAAGACAAGCTCTGGTTTTTAAGCCAGGGCTTTTTATATGTAGGAATGCAGAGTTACAAACTTTTCTAAAAAGTTTGTAACTTTTCTTTTTTCTCCCGCTTCTTGTTCTCAGAAGGATGAATTCATCTTATTTCTACAATACAATTTTACATTTTTTTTAAAGGAAAATTTATGAGAACAATGAAGATTTTAAAAGACGCTAGAGTTCTAGCAATGGGCGTATTTTTTGCAGGAACATTCCTGGTTGGCTGTGAGCAGCCGGTTTCTTCAGTGATCGCAGGGGAAGACGTAGCGTTGGCATATAGCAAGACAGGCGATCAGATCATGGGTGGTGAAAGGCCACGTGATACCAAAAATATTATGGCAAGACTGAACCTCACGGCTGAGCAGCGAGCACAAATTGAAATTCTCCACAGACAGAAAATAGAGTGCGAAAAAGCCGCGATGCAAGCTCTCCGGATAAGCGAAAAAACTATCCGCGATGGTTTTAAAGCGCAGCGCGATGTGATCAAAGATGCAATAAAAGCAGGAACAATTACCAGAGAACAAGCACGCACGCAAATGCGCGCGCTTGAAATTCAGGAGCGTGAGGCCTTAAAAAACAATCCTGCGCGTACTATTTACGAAGCAGCGAAAAAAGCATGTACTGATACGTTCAATGCAGGGGTGCGGGCACTTTTGACAGAAGAGCAGCAGGCGATCTGGGACGCATTTATCGCAAATCGACCGGTAAATGGTGACCCACGTGGTAAAGGCAAAGGGCGCGATGATGTGAAAGAAGATCAGGGCGAGCGTCGCGGTGGCCGTAACAAGCGCTAAGCCACAGACAACTTCCCTCAAAAAAAAAGATCCCGGCTTTCGTCAGTTGAAGCCGGGATTTTCTGTGTATAGCAAATTGTTTTAAAAGATTATCACGTTTGAATATGGCGTGTGATAGTGGTAGTTTTGCACAAACTGCTTTTTAAAAACTTTTGCTTACAATGAATATATTCGCACGGATCGGTCATGGCGTTCTCCAGTTCTTTGCGGAGCTAGGCGCAATCGTTCTTCTTTTAAAAAACGTGATCGCCTACACGCCGCGTGTGATCAAAGACCGCAGGCTGGTGCTTGAGCAGATGGCAGTCGTAGGCGCAGATTCGCTACCACTGGTGATCCTCATTGGCGCATTTACCGGCGCTATTGCCGCGCTTCAGGCCACAAACCTGTTTGTGAAATTTAACCTG
>DASPKH010000263.1:0-2962 GCA_035628175.1 Patescibacteria group bacterium | reverse complement strand
GCCGCCCATTCAGCGTGAGAGAATCAATATAATCTGTAGGTACAAAAACATTCACGTAATGCCGCCATTGTCCACTGATCGGAGTAGCAAACCTGTATTCATGCACATACTGCTGCGAAGGGCTGATAAGCAACATCATCGGATCGCCAACGGAATCGCCATTACGAAAGCCTTGTGAATATTGGGCTACAAGTACGGGATTGTCCGCAGTGATCTGCATATGCGTGCGAGCATTGGTATTTTCGTAGAATTCTCCGGCATTTAAAACTGCAACAAGGCGGGTATCTTCAAAAATTTTAGTTTTGGGTTCGCTTGCTACCACGCGGAGTGTGTAGCGCGACCGGTCTTTAAACTGCCCAACATAGAAATGCTTTCCCCATGAGGAAACCGGAGGAAGCTGCTCTATAAGGTGATTGCAGGCATCTACACGCGATGGAACATACGCGCAGTTGTGACCGCTGAAAACAGCAATTTTTTTATTCGCAGTCACAAGCGTTCCAGTTAGCTCGCTTATCGTAAGCGGATCAAACCGAGCAACAATCTGATACACGTCGCCTTTACGCAAGTTCACTTTAAAAGGCCTGTTAGCAGCCTTCATACCGGATGTGGCAGATGTCGGCGTGATAGTTACTTCCGTGCTATCCTCAGTTGCTATCACAGCTATCTGTGATAAAAGGTCGCCCGCTAATTTCCTATAGGAAACAGCGCGGTAGGATGTTCCCAAAACGGAAACAGGAAGCCCAAGATACGTATCCGTCGTTTGAAAACGATGATTGAGGCCGTAAACTGATACCGGCACATCTGAGGTAACATGGACGGCAAGCCGCTCCGGCCTTTCTTCGGAAGAGATCTGGGCGCGCGGGTCAATTTTTAAATTATAGACTGTTCCAAGCCGAACGAGAAATTCCCTTTTAAAACCGAGTCCCTCAATTTCCACTGTCACATTCGCATCATTATTGCCTGTGATAAAAAGCTCAAGATTGAGCGGGTCGGACTGATCTTTTGGATTATTATCGCGGTAATTCTTTTGAAAGCACAGCCAGAATTCCGTTCCTTCCTGATTTTTAACAACGGTGCGCGTTTGTGCCTGGGCAGCTACCATTTCGCTTTTAAAAAAAGCACAGAAAAGCAGGGATATGAAAACTAAATATTTTCGCATTATTTCAGGTACAAGAATGTCCTTCTGTATGAGGCGTCGTTCGTCTCCATCACCAGTATATACATACCGCTCGATTTATTCCAGTTTTGCCACTTCGAAGCCATGGTAAACGGTGAAATTGTGTAAACATGCGAACCACGATTACGCACACCGATATTCTCTTCAAAAACCATTTTTCCCTGATGATCAAATATTTTAAAACGAACATTTGTCTGGGAATCTATGCTGTAAAAAAATCGTGTTTCTACATTAAATGGATTTGGAGAGTTTATTCCCAGATCTTCAGGATAAGTTGGGAAAACAAGCGGCTCATCTTTTAAAAATCTCACAAATCCCGGGTCAGGACGCATTTCCCGGAGTGTATCGCCATTGAGAGTAATATCTACCGGCTCAATGCGCGCAGAGGTGTCCTGCCCCGCAATCACACGAAATTGCAGTAAGAATCTCGCATTATCATTGCTTTGGCGAATATCCTGGCAAGAAATCGTCAGGAAGCCAAATTCACCCATCGTAAGAGGCTCGTGTGTCACTTGGGGCATTGCGCAGCCCCCCTGATTGGTACCCCCTGTCACATTTTCAAAAACAAGGCGATTGAGCCGGTAAGCAATTCGCAGGTGTATAGAGCTTGTACCGTCAGGGAGGATATCAGCAAAATCGATCTCCACTGGCACCACAACGCTCTCGCCCTGCCTGCCCTGGGTATTTGCCACATCCACAACCGGCTGGGCAGCAGCGGGAAGGCCGAACGCAGCTGCAAGAATAATCAGGGAAGTGCAATATATGGTATGAATAAGTTTCACTGTAATAAGCAATAAGGCCAGAAAGCTTAAAAAAGCTTAAAAAAATTTAGCAAATATACCAACTCTGTAAGAGGCAGCAAAAATTCCCTTTTTAAAAAGAAAGCTCTGCTGCATTTTCAAAACGCATACAGAGCTGAAAAGTTATCAAAACAACATTTTTTAAAACAGAAAAGTTTATTTTAAAGCAGCTTCGATATCTCTTATGATTTCTTCGTCTGTGGGGGCCGTGCGCGGGCTGTAGCGTTTAAGAATAGCCCCGTTTTTGCCAATGAGGAATTTTTCAAAGTTCCACGAAATCTCCTGCCCATCGCTGGTAAGAAAGGTATACAGCTCGTGCTTATCTGCCCCCAGCACAGATATTTTTGAAAATATCGGGAATGTCACCTCATATTTCGTTGAGCAGAAATTCTGAATTTCCTCATTTGTACCTGGCTCCTGACCGCCAAAATTATTTGCAGGAAACGCCAGAATTTCAAAACCTTTTGCGCGGTATTTCTTGTATAATTTTTCCAGATCGGCATATTGCGGTGTAAGGCCGCATTTCGAGGCAACGTTTACCACAAGCAGCACCTTATTTTTAAAAGTTTTTAACGGTACATCATGGCCTTCGATAGTTTTCACTGTAAAATCATGGAGCGTTTTCGGAGTAACAGCTTCAGCAGTATTCATAAAAATCCCAAAGCATAGTAATGTACAAAGTGAAAGTAGTTTCATGTTGTTTTTAAAAGTTTTTTTTTGTTTTTTGAAGGTCGTCCACGAGACGACTTTTACCATAATTCCTTTTAAAAACGTAGTTTTTAAGCGCGCGGATTTCTCCATGCAATTGTCCCGCCTTTAGCAAGCGCCGAATGGATCATCATCATCTCACCTATATTTTCCGGAGTGATAAGTCCCACAAGTTTCCCTTCAGAATCAGTAACCGGTAGCGCCGGGCACTGCGACTGCTGCATCAGTTCAAATGCCTTTTCAAACGGTGAGGCCACATGCACCGATGGAATATCAC
>DASPKH010000262.1:0-4613 GCA_035628175.1 Patescibacteria group bacterium | reverse complement strand
ACTCTGTGATTAGCCTTTTCTCAACAATGGACGGCGGGGCAACCTGGACGGCAGTTGCAGGTAATCTTGAGCAGAACGCAAATGGCAGTGGTAACGGCCCTTCCACGCGTTGGATGGAAATTCTGCCGGTTGGTGAGGGAACGATGTATTTGGTTGGAACAAGCACCGGATTGTATTCGACGGCATATCTTGATGGAAATTCCACCGTCTGGGTGCAGGAAGGAGCAAGCAATATCGGGAATGTTGTTGTGGAAATGCTCGATTCGCGTGAATCTGATGGGTTGGTGGTGGCAGCTACACATGGCGTTGGTGTATACAGCGCGAATATTACTACCCTTCCGGGTGTGGCTGTCACACCACAATTGCTGCTGCCTGCAAATGGCAAAGGCGGAATAACAAACTCTGTGAAGTTAGAATGGAGCAGCGTTCCAGGAAACCTTTACACGATTGAGATCGCCACAGATTCTGATTTTAAAAATACTATTTCCCAAGCAAAAGGGATATCAGCAATGTCATATACTGTTAGTAACCTGCAACAGGGATTAAAAACATTCTATTGGCGCGTGCGTGCCACTAATGAAGGTGGTCCTGGCTCGTATTCCCAAACATGGAGCTTTACGACGGCAGTAGCTGCCCCTATGCTGATCACTCCTAAAGACCAGCTGGAAACAGAGCGGAACCCGCTTTTGCGATGGGAAACCTCGGAAGGAGCTACATCATATCGCGTACAGGTGTCAAGAAGTCTTGGCTTTACGAATAATATCATTGATGTTTCAGGGATTACTGCACAGGAATTCCGCGCAAGCGAACTTGATGCAAATACAAACTATCACTGGCGCGTGAGCGCTGCCAATGCAGATGGCGAAGGATTATTCTCACCGCGTACTAGTTTTAAAACGACAAATGTCACGTCAGTGTGGAAAAATGAAAATTCAGCAATTGAGTTTTTAAAAAATTACCCGAATCCTTTTAAAAACTCTTCGACCATTCGTTTTAAAACATCTGTTTCAGGCAGTGTTTCGCTCACAGTGTATGATGTCGCTGGACGGAGGATTGCAACGCTTCTAGAAGGTTTTAAAGATTCCGGAGAGCACACTGTTTCTTTTAAAAGCGATGGGATTCCCTCAGGAAAATACTTCGTTACACTTTCAGAGAAGGGATCGTTAAAAACTATTCCTGTGGAAATTGTGCGGTAGTATATTTTCAAAAGATTTTACCTTATAAGGTGATTCATCTCTTGAGTCGCCTTTTTTTTGAAACTTCCTCCGTTTTTAAAAAGTAGAAGCCTGTAACCAATTCACGTATTGTGTGTTTTTGTTGCATTCACAAATCCAATATTCAATAGGTTTTAAAAATGACGGTCTTTAAAAAGTTTCTTCCAATGGCACTAGGCCTCTGCACCGCTGGTACGGTGCAAGCACAGATCCCGATAACAATTTCCATCGATACGCAAAAAGACACAGCACGCATCAGCCCCTATATTTATGGCTCAAATGCTCATTCACATGACAAACCCCAAGGTGTTGCTGCTCGCAGGCTTGGGGGTAACCGCATGACAGGTTATAATTGGGAAACAAATGCTTCTCACGCTGGCAATGACTATCATCATCAGAACGACAATTATCTGCCCTGGTATATGGGCATTCCCAATGGAGATGAGCCGGGGATTGTTATGACGGCATTTCACGATACATCACTCGCGCAGAACTCTTATACGCTTTTGACTCTGCAGGCGGCTGGATACGTGTCTGCTGATAAAGGCGGCCCTGTGGCACAAAGCGCAACAGCACCATCCAACCGTTTTAAAGAAGTGCGTTTTAAAAAAAATGCCCCATTCGTAATGCAGCCCGACCTGACGGACAATTACGTATACATGGATGAACTTGTGAATTTTCTCGTTTCAAAGTATGGTGCATCACACACAGCAACAGGTGTGAATGGATATGCGATTGATAATGAACCGGGATTGTGGTATTCTACACATCCACGCATACATCCGCAGAAAGTTCGTGTTGCAGAGTTGCTTTCGCGGACTGTCGAGCTTTCTCGGGCTGTCAAGGCCGTTGACCCCTCGGCAGAGATCTTTGGTGGGGTGATGTACGGTTTTTCAGAGTTTTATAATCTGCAGGAAGCACCGGATTGGGATAATTACAAGGATAAAGGGCGCTACTACGATGTGCTACTCGACCACATGCGCAAGGCCTCCGAAGCCGATGGCAAGCGGCTAATGGATGTGCTCGCCGTGCACTGGTACTCTGAAGCACAGGGCACTAATGCAGCTGGGCAGAAAGTTCGTATTATTTTTAATGATGATGCCAGCGAGGGAGTTGCCCGCGCGCGTATGCAGGCGCCGCGTTCGCTGTGGGACTCCACGTACCAAGAAGATTCGTGGATCGGCCAGTGGTTCAGTCCGATTGCGCTTATCCCGGCTTTACAAGCTTCGGTCAATAAAAATTACCCCGGTACAAAGCTCGCCTTTACTGAATATAATTACGGTGGAGAAAATCATATTTCCGGTGGAATTGCTCTTGCGGACCAGTTTGGGATCTTTGGGAAATATGGCGTGTACATGAGCAATATGTGGGGTGAGATCAAAGGTTATAATTCAGCTGCTTTTAAAATCTACAGAAATTACGACGGGAATTTTTCAACATTCGGCGATATGAATGTTTTTGCCAGAACAAGTGACAACGAGAATTCTTCTGTCTATGCAGCAACAAAAGGCGATTCGGCGCTGCACATTATCCTCATCAATAAACATTTTACGCAGCCTTTAAACGCGTCGATCAGCATTGCGGCGCCTGGGCAGTTTACAACGGGACGCGTCTGGACATTTGATGCTACAAGCCCGCAGATCCGCCAGCTTGCGCCGATCACGTCGGTACAGAATAACATGCTGCAATATAGTGTCCAGCCACTGAGTGTCACGCATATCATCCTTCGCAAGAGTACCCCGACAAGCGTGGCCGCAACTGAAGTAATCAGCGAGTTTTTAAAAGCGGAAAATAGTGATAATGGTTCGGTCAGGCTCAGCTACAGTGCGGGTGCACCAACCACACTTGCCGTGTATAATATGGCCGGAGAGCTTTTAAAAGAATGGCCTGAGATGGGCATTTCAGGCAATATGGAGTGGAATGGCGAAACGAATAATGGCGCAACAGCAGCAAACGGCACGTATATTTTCACCATGCGCACTCCTCGCGGAATCCAGACAGCAAAAGCGATCCTGGTAAAGTAATTTCCTAAAAAAAAATCCTTTTTAAAAACTGTTTTTCTTAATAAAAGCTTGAAAACCTGCCGTAAAAGTGGTAAGTTGTTTTCAGGCTTTTTTGCTTTTAAAACTCTCTTTTAAAAACGGAGTTCTGCCATGAAACTGCTTTTCATATTTCTCTTTTCGGCGATTACAGTATGTGCGCAAGTGCCAGAGTGGAGCCGTAAATATCACACGGGGAGTGTGACATGCCTGGATTTTTCAAGTGATGGAAAGCTGCTCTTGAGTGGTGGAGAGGATGGTCAGATATTTCTAAACGATGTGATAAGGGGGCTAGATATAAGGAGTTACCCGCCTACGCAGTTCGGTGCTATAACATCCCTTCATTTTTCATCCGATGGTAGACAATTTATTGCTTCGGCAATCAAGTACCACGATGGACAGAAGTTCGGAAGCCCTGCCTGCTTGAAGGCAAACATACAGGGTCAGGACCCCCTTCAATTATTATTTAAACCTGATAATCTTTTATACAATGATAATGGCAAGGATATTCGGGAGCTTAATAATATTGATCGTCTCCAAATGTATCTTCTTGGAGACAGTATTATTTGTGTATTAATGTCTGGGGAAATTACAGGAACCAAAGAAAATTCTACATACAAAGGTCAAGGAGGGCTTGTTCATTTATATTCAGCCTCTACCGGTATGAAGAAAAAGGAAGTCTTGAAAGAAACATTAGCTTTTGATGTTATTAGTGCTTCTGCTGACTTACGAAGAATATACGTGGCGGGTAAATATTCATTATTGACATTAGATAGTGTGGGCGGAATAACCCGGAATCTGGGAGATTCCTTTAAAGGATCGTTTATTTACAATATTCAGGAAGAATATTCACAAAAAGATGCTTTCCCGGTATTCCATGGTTCATGGATAGAGCAGGCATCTTTTATTGAAAATGGGCTGCTGATTCAAAATACCAATGGTTATATTTATACAAAAGGAATTAATCAGGACACAAGCCGGATGGAGATACCAAATGTGTCTTCACCAACATCACTTGCCACCGTATTGGCCACTGATATAAAAGGTACTTTCTACATTACAGCACATCATGATTCCACTCTCCGGCTCTGGTCACCGGGAGTCCGGAATATTTTTAAAAAGATATTACTTCCCAGTCCAGTTACGGCAATTGCAATATCTTCTGATTCGATTCATTTTGCAACAGGACACTCAGATGGTACACTAGCCCTCTGGAATATTGATTCCCTTAGCGGGTATGCTGTGACTGATTCTGTATTCACACCTGTGATTGCAAGGGTTTCGGGTTACTATACCTATTGTGTTGGTGAAAATGCTAAATTTGATGTTATCGCTCAATCCAATTTTGGAGAGGAACTTC
>DASPKH010000261.1:0-2446 GCA_035628175.1 Patescibacteria group bacterium | reverse complement strand
GCCGGGATAGCCTTCGGCATATTTGTTTGTAAGGACAGAACCCTGCGCTTCCATGACCGAAAGCGATGTGAAGTTCTCACTTGCGATGAGCTCAATTTTATCAGTTTGGCGGCCATATTCACCGAGGAGTGCTGCGTATAGTTCAGGATCGTTTTTTTCTACGTGCTGGTACATTTTAAAAGAAATTCTGTGAAGAAATAATAGATTTTTAAATTCTAAATGAGAGTTTTAAAACAGTTCTAAAATTAATGTATACTATTTTAAAGAATCGATTTTAAAAGTGTTACAAAATTACTCAATTATAAGCGCCTCTGTTAGGATTTTTGCTCCACTTGTGCATCGTATGAAATACATTCCTGTAGGATAATTTACAACAGGAAGTACGATTGCATGGTCAGGTCCGACGCCTGACATTGGGAATGTAAACAGTTTTGTGCCAAGCGTATTGAATATTTCAATTTTGGCATCAGGTGAATACACTTCTAAAGGAATGGAAATTGAAACCGAATTGCGAGCGGGATTAGGCATAAGAGCCAAGGAGTTTTTAAAAGGGAATTCCTCTACGGATGTTGCACCTGAGATGCACTCAACACGACCATCCAGAGCATGAACACTGCACGAAAGAAATTCCGCTGTGGATGAGCCAGTGAATGTTACGCTCCAAAGCGGTGACCCAGCCGAGAACATAGGTGTTGGCAGTTTTGAAAGACCAAGTGCTACGTAGTCCGGAGAGGCATCGGGGCGCTGCTGGCGATATTGCTGAAAAGTCGAGTTTGTGCGAAGGCGTAACACAAGTGAATCAGTATTCATCCAGGCCGGAGTACCGTTTGAATTTGATGGAAGATTTTGCGAAAAATCACCTGGTAATGAATTGAGGTCAATTCCTGCTGGCGCATCAAAAACTTGGAAACCTAAGATTGGCACCTGCACAACGACATACGCTTTTAAAGAGTCAGGCTTTGCGGTCGAGCGTACCAAGTAGCCCCAGAACTCAGATTTACCGCGGTCATTGTCATTGCCCGTCTCGCTACCGAGATCAAACGAATTATTAATGGTGAATGAACCGACAGGGAAATTACCTTTCATTGTAGCAATTCCTGAAATCTGCGGATTAGTATAGCCATCCTGGATTGCGCGGTTGCGAAGAGCTGTTAGTGCCTGTGTCGTGCGTGGAGTATATGGTGTCGTTAATTGTGCTGATACAGAAATAGCAGAACCGATCAGAACAATAAGTATAAGAACATATCTCATGGGTATTCCTTTAAAAATAATTTAGGCTTGATTTATAATGCTATCTATAAACTTACTAAAATTCTAGCTTTTTTTCAGGAGTAATTTGTATTCCGGTTCTTACTTTTACTGTTTTTTTTAAGAAACTTTTTTTTTGCATCGCTTGTTCGCCTTGGCAATTAATTTCTCCCGCTTTCATAGTGCTACGTAGGCATTATGGAAAACCCCTTCAACAATATGAAAGACGCCCTTAAAATTAAATCCGATTTGTTTGAAAACGGTTTTTGATGCAATTGTATAATTCATGAGGCAGAAATGAAAAAACTTGAAGAAGAACAAGCGAAGCATCAGGAGAAGCTTCGTGAAAATGAAGAAGTTACTACCGGCAAAGATAAAATCAACTACCAGGAGGGAGACTATCTGACGACAAATCACGGTGTCCGCATCGCTGACAATCAGAATTCTTTAAAGGCCGGTGTGCGCGGTGGCACGCTGCTGGAAGACTTTATCTTCCGCGAGAAGATGATGCATTTTGACCATGAGCGGATTCCAGAGCGTGTTGTGCATCCGCGTGGATCTGGTGTACATGGTTTTTTCCAGGTGTATAAGTCATTGGATAAATACACAAAAGCAAAGTTTTTAACGGACACTTCTATCCAAACACCTGTTTTTGTGCGGTTTTCGACTGTCGTTGGGTTTCGTGGTTCTGCCGATACCGTTCGTGATGTGCGCGGCTTTGCCACAAAATTCTATACACAGGAAGGAAATTTTGACTTGGTGGGCAATAACATTCCGGTGTTTTTTATACAGGACGCAATAAAATTTCCTGACCTTGTCCATGCGGTGAAACCAGAGCCGCACCACGAAATGCCGCAGGCATCTGCTGCACATGACAACTTCTGGGATTTCATTTCGCTCACGCCGGAGTCCATGCATATGATAATGTGGGTGCTCTCAGACCGCGCCCTGCCACGTAGTTACTCGATGATGGAAGGTTTTGGGGTGCATACCTTCCGGTTGGTAAATGAAGCGGGAAAATCGCATTTTGTAAAATTTCACTGGAAGCCGGTTAATGGAATTTTCTCGACGGTGTGGGACGAAACGCAGAAAATTGCCGGAAAAGATCCGGATTTCCACCGGCGCGATATGTGGGAATCGATAGAAAAGGGGAATCCTTTTGAATTTGAATTAGGACTGCAAATCATAGATGAAAAAG
>DASPKH010000260.1:0-3776 GCA_035628175.1 Patescibacteria group bacterium | reverse complement strand
AAATTAGGAATGACAATGACAAACGACAATTCGTTTGAGTACAAATATCTTTACGACATCAATTCACCACAGGATCTGCGGAAGCTGCCCGAGTCAGCGCTCCGCCGTGTATCGGACGAAGTTCGTGAATATATGATCGATACAATTACACGTGTCGGCGGGCACTTTGGCGCAGGGCTTGGCGTGGTAGAGCTTACCGTGGCACTGCACTACGTATTCAATACACCAAAAGATAAAATTGTTCTCGATACAGGCCACCAGGGCTACCCACATAAAATTCTCACCGGACGCCGCGATATGCTTGAAACTATCAAGCAAAAAGGTGGCCTGTCAGGCTTTTTAAAACGCACGGAAAGCGAATATGACGTTTTCGGCGCAGGCCACGCAAGCACAAGTATTTCTGCAGCTCTTGGGATAGCAACTGCCCGTGATTTAAAAGGCGAAAATTTTAAAGTTGCAGCTGTCATCGGCGACGGCTCTATGACGGGTGGCTTGGCGTATGAGGCAATGAATAATTGCGGTGTGCAGAAGCGTAACATGATCGTTATTTTGAATGATAATAACATGTCCATCGCGCCGAATGTTTGGGCAATTTCAAACTATTTTACCGAGCTGTTCACAACCGAAACCGCTCAGAAATTCCGCAAAAACATATGGGAACTGACCGGTAAAATGGATGAACTCGGAGACCGTATCCGCAAGGCCGCAGCCCGCATTGAAGGCGGTATTAAAGCTGTGATCACTCCGGGTATGCTTTTTGAAGCACTGGGCTTTAAATATTACGGGCCGATCAATGGACACAATACGCAGCAGCTTGTAAAAATTCTCAACGTTGTGAAAGACCTCAATGGTCCTGTTCTGCTCCACGTGATGACACAGAAAGGGAAAGGTTACGCCCCAGCGGAAAGCGATGTGCAGTTCCTTCATGCTATTGGTACGATCGATAAAATCACCGGGAAAGCAGTCAAAAAAGCACCGCCTGCCGTTGCGCCGGCGCCTACATACCAAAAAGTCTTCGGCGATGCTCTTACAGAGCTTTGCCGCACTGATAAAAAGATTGTTGGCATTACAGCGGCAATGCCTGACGGCACCGGTCTTGACATCCTGGCAAAAGAATTTCCGGAACGTGTGTTCGATGTCGGTATCGCTGAAAGCCACGCCGTGACCTGTGCAGCAGGAATGGCGACAGAAGGCCTTACCCCTGTATGCGCTATCTACTCAAGCTTTTTGCAGCGCGCGTACGACAATGTGGCACACGACTGCGCTATTCAGCATTTGCATGTTGTGTTTGCACTTGACCGTTCTGGGTTAGTTGGCTCTGATGGCCCGACACACCATGGCGTGCTTGATATGGCATATCTGCGTACGATCCAGGGCATGGTTGTGATGGCGCCGAAAGATGAACAGGAATTGCGTGATATGCTTTACTCTGCACTTTATGAATACAAATCCGGCCCGGTTTCTCTCCGCTACCCGCGGGGGAATTCTATCGGTGTTGAAATAAAGCCAATGAAAGCGCTCCCGCTCGGTAAAGGTGAAATTTTAAAAAGTGGCAGCGATGTGGCTATTGTTGCTATCGGCAAAATGGTTTATCCTGCTTTAAAAGCCAGAGATATCCTCGAACGCGAAGGAATTTCTGTGGAAGTTGTCAATGCGCGTTTTGTAAAGCCTCTTGATACACAGCTGCTCGATGATATTTGTTCGCGTATTGACAGGATTATCACTGTGGAGGATGGCCAGGTCCAGGGTGGTTTTGGCTCGGCAGTATTGGAGCATATCGGCCAGCGTCACGAAAATGTCAGTGTAATGCTCCATGGCATTCCTGATGAATTCGTGGAACATGGCACTCAGGAAGAGCTGTTACATGATCTCAGGCTCGACGATGAAGGCATTGCGCATACCGTCCGCGAGTTTTTAAAGATCGGATCTCTCCATGAATTAGCATAAATAATGTATACCAACATCCTCCTCCTGTTGACCCGGAAACAGGTAACTTGAATGTGATAATTGAAACACCAAAAGACAGCCGGAACAAGTATACCTATGATGAGCGGCTGAATCTTTTTAAGCTTAAAAATGTGCTTCCCGCAGGTGCCAGTTTTCCCTATGACTTTGGCTTCCTGCCGGGAACCCTTGGTGAGGATGGCGACGCACTTGATGTACTTGTGCTGATGGATGAATCAGCTTTTGCCGGATGTCTCGTTCCCGCTCGGCTCATAGGCGTCATTGAAGCTGACCAAACAGAGGACGGTGGCAAGCGAGTAACAAATGACAGGATTATTGCTGTTTCGGCCAATTCCCCCGTTCACAGCCATATTACCAGCCTACGAGATGTTGGAAAAAATCTACTGCTTGAAATCGAACATTTCTTTGATTCCTATAATCGTCTGGGCGGTCGTGCTTTTAAAGTCACCGGAAGGCTTGGTACAACTCGCGCTTTAGAAGTAATCCGCCGTGGCGAAAAGCTATACAGGTCAAAGATTTAGTTCCGCCAGCAAAAATATATTTTAAAAAACACCGCAAAAAATTTGCTTTTCGGCTTCCAGCTTCCGTATATTTGTATTCTCAATTGACGACCCGGTAGCTCAGTGGTAGAGCATCTGACTTTTAATCAGAGGGCCGTAGGTTCAAGTCCTACCCGGGTCACATTTTAATTTTTAAAGCGAGGAATGTTGTAAAACATTTCTCGCTTTTTTATTTATCATTATTCCTTTCTATTGCCAGTCTAAAAAACTTTCGTTTCCACACATTTTCCCTATTCTTTTGAAATAAACTCGTAATTTGGCATTAAAGCAACTGTACAAATGACTTGAATTCCGATGGCTAAGAAAATTGACGATCAGCAACTCTACAAATCTGTTGATATATCCCTTTTAAAACGTCTCCTTGTTTTTTTAAAACCCTACCAGACGCCTGTTCTCTTTGCCGTAGGGCTAACGCTGGTTTCTTCAGCACTTGGACCTGCGCGGCCGTACCTCACAAAAATTGCCGTTGATACTTTTATTGTCACGAAAGATGAGAGCGGGCTGTTATTTTATATACTGCTTATTCTCGGGCTGCTTATCCTCCAGGGCGGCGTACAGTACGGCCTCACCTATCTCATGCAATGGGCCGGTCAGAAAGTGCTTTACGACGTCCGTATGAAGCTTTTTGAGCATATCCAGAAGCTTGCACTGCGTTTTTATGACACGACGCCTATTGGCCGCCTTGTAACGCGCGTAACAAATGACGTAGAGGTGCTTAACGAGCTGTTTTCGTCTGGCGTTGTGATGATTGTGGCGGACGTGATGCTCATTATCTGGATCGTAATCTTTATGTTCATGACAAGCTGGAAACTCGCCATTGCCACCATCTGCGTTTTACCGCTGCTTTTGATTGCAACTGCTATTTTCCGGAAAAAAGTGCGGGAGGCGTATCGCGGTATCAGAACACAGGTAGCGCGTATGAATTCTTTTTTAAACGAACATATTTCCGGTATTACCACCGTTCAGCTTTTTTCGCAGGAAGAGCGGCAGTACAGGACATTCGACCGTATTAATCAAGAGCACACCGACATCCAGATCAAGTCAATTTTTTACTACGCGATCTTTTTCCCGACTGTGGAAATGGTGAGTGCAATTGCCTTGGCAATTATCCTCTGGTACACTGCGCGCGGAATTTTTACAGGTGAGATGACCATCGGTATACTCATCGCCTTTACGCAATACACTGAGATGTTCTTCCGCCCGATCCGAGACCTCACTGAAAAATACAACACGCTTCAAAGCGCAATGGCC
>DASPKH010000259.1:0-2318 GCA_035628175.1 Patescibacteria group bacterium | reverse complement strand
TCATGCGGCTTTGCCCACTATTCATTCCGCCCTGATGATTACTCATGTTGCTACTGCCACCTTCATTATCAAGTGAGCCAAGCTGTGAGGGACGAAGGTTCTGCGGGTCTTCCTGAATGCGTGTTCCGCTGCCAAACTGCGACGAACCTGAACCACCGCCCATATTGCCTAAGCCAAGGCCACTGCCAATATCGCCCGCCATACGTTTAATAGCCGGGATAGCTGCACCATTGGAATATTTGTGAGCAGCATAAAGTCCACCTGCAAGCGCCGAAAGGGCAAACCACTTTTTATCTACTTTTGAGCCAAGAACAAGGCCGATAGCCGCAATACCTGCTGCCCCTGCCGTAATTGTTTTTTCGTCATCCCACTCGCGGACGATGGTGCTAAAACCTTCCTCAAGATTAGAAAGCCGGCTTTCCAACATTTCTGACCCGCGTGATGTAAGGTTGCTGAGATTTCCTGTGAGTTCAGAAGCGCGACCTGAAAGATCGCCGACTGTATTCTGAACGAATTCAGCGCCTTGTGAAGCGATTTCACTTACTGTATTAGTAATATTTCCAAGCATACCTTCGTTTTGCTGTTGCTGCTGATTAGGGTTTGCACCGCTATTGAGTTTTACGTTTGCCTGTGGCATTGTGATACCTCTTTTGAAAAAGTAAGAAAGATATATAAATAAAGTGATTTCTAAAATCATGGTTTGCCACCAGATACAGCTAATAGCGTCGATAAGCCCATTGCTGTAAAGGATTATAACAAAATAGACTTACGGAAGTTCCGCTGGGCACATATTTTTCAAAGAGGAAACTTTCGTAAATTTCCGGTATTATTTCATCTCAGTTTTTAAAAAATTATGTCTGTAACTAAAGTGTGCGTGTACTGCGCATCAAGCAATAAATGTGATGAATTGTTTTTAAAAGCAGCCGAAAAGCTCGGCGAAATATTAGCAAGAAACGGCAAGACCGTCGTCTATGGCGGTGGCGGCTCGGGGCTTATGGGACGGCTGGCAGACGGTGTTTTAAAAAACGGCGGCACCGTTCTCGGCATTATACCGAACTTCATGCAGGAGCTGGAGTGGGCGCACACAAAGTTGACGGAGTTGCGCCTTGTATCGTCCATGCATGAGCGGAAATTCATGATGATGCAGGAATCCGATGGCATTGTAGCGCTACCTGGCGGCAGCGGCACTTTTGAGGAACTGCTGGAGGCGATCACGTGGAAACGCCTTGGCCTCATCACCTCTCCTATCGTCATTGCCAATCTCAATAATTATTACGCACCGATGATCGAGATGCTGGAGCAGAGTGTTGAAAAAAAATTTATGCGGCAGGAGCATTTAAAAATGTGGGTCGTTGTCAATTCCGTTGAAGAGATAGTACCTGCATTGGAAAATGCTGCTCCATGGAGCGAGGATGCCAGAAACATCGCTGCTGTGTGAAGTTTTAAAAGTAAAAGAATTGAAGGAAAGTCTCTTGTTATTGTTAAAAAAATATTTTTAAAAGCAAACTTTTCAAAACGCTGCGTCGTTGTCTTTTTAAAAGCCACAATTGTAAATCATTGCTTTTAAAAGATTAATCATGTTTCGTGTAAAATATTTGTTTGGAATAATTATCGGCTCATTTGGGCTGATGTACCTCGTTTTTGCCGCATTCGGCATGAAGATTAATAATGCGCCGACAGATAAGCCTGTAGCGTATGCTATGTTTGTGCTTCACTCAGCGATGTCGCTCGTGCTTTTTATGAGCAGCTACCGCGACCGTAGGAAAGAATACTTCCGCCTAGAAGAAATTTTTAATGTTTTAAAGGAGATTAATGGTGGGCGTGTGCCAAAAGATGAGTTTGCTGAAATTGCGAAAATATCGCTGGAGGATGCGCAGGTCTTTTTGCGGAAAAAATCACCGTACCGGATGAGCACGTATCTCGTAAATGAGAAAGGCGAACTCATCCGGCCGTATGATGTAGAAAACGAGGATTTTTAAGCCTCTACAGCATTTTTATTGCGAATGATATGCGGCCAGAGTGTTTCGTATGGAAGTACTTCCACTCCTTCAGAGAACTGCTGTGTAGTCTTTGGAAGTTCAGAAAGCTGCTGCAAAAGCTCTTCACGATTATCAGTTGTGCGAATCATCTGCAGGAAGTGCGTTGTTCTTCCCTGTAGCGAGTCTGCCAGGCTTTTTTTCGCTAGCTGTTTTAACATACGAAGGCGGGCTTTATACTGTTTTTTCTCTTCTTGTTTATTGAAGTACAGCAGCTGCGCTAGCAGAAGCGGTATGATATATCCTGCCTTTGATTTTTCCAATTCTGGCATGTTCTTTAAA
>DASPKH010000258.1:0-3610 GCA_035628175.1 Patescibacteria group bacterium | reverse complement strand
GCAGCTGGCTTTATCTTGAAGGGAAATATTCAACTCCTCTTCGTCCGGTACGTCCTTACGAGATCCGGAATTTCTTTATGATCTCACCTATTTTACGCCTTAATATTTAAAACAGCTTTTTTAAAATGAAACCCAAGTAGACTATTTACTTGGGTTTTTTTGTTCATTCATACATGAAATTTTTGAAAGTATATACGGCTTTTTGATGAGTATCGTCTATGAATGACATTATACGGTTCATATTTTAAAACTCTGAAATCATGCTTTTTAAACATATAGTATCTTCGGTTTTTGTTTCCACATTCTTATCTCTTATATTTCCAGTGCTGGCAGCGGCACAGGTTGACACGCTTGATCGCGCTAAGAAAATGGCTGAAGATGCCAAGGTCAGGTCAATTCATGAGAATTTTAATGTCACGATACAAAATGTAAATATTTCGAAATTTCCAGAAGTAAATTTAATTGTTGAGGCTGTAAGTAAAGATGGGAGGGCCCTGGATTCGATTAATCCGAAAGAACTGACAGTGATTGAAAATGGTAGTCCAAAGCGGGTATTGTCCATTCGCAAGATCTCTGTAGAGCAGCGTATCCCGGTTGATTTTGTGTTTATTGTCGATGTGACCGGTACGATGCAGCCATTGATTAATGCTATCCGAGCTAATATTGAGCATTTTATACAAAATCTTGTTGGCAAAGGTATAGACTATAATATAGGTTTGATTACTTTTACAGACTACATAGAAAGAACGTATCAACCTACGGCTGATGTAAAGCAATTCGCCCAATGGCTGGCTCCACTACGTGCATCGGGTGGTCTGGATGAAAAGGAGAATGCCCTTGAAGCATTAGCGGCTACTAATTTCATGAAATTTCGTCCTGCTGCAAACCGTATTGCTGTACTCATTACTGATGCTCCTTATCATCAGGTCGGAGAACGTGGCAATGGACGCACAAAGTACTCAACACAGAGTATTATTAAATTTTTAAAAGAAAATCAGACACGTGTTTTCTGTATTGCTCCTGCAAAATTGCCGGAATATCAAAAAATCTCGGAAGAAACGCGGGGTGCTGCATTTGACATTTCCCAACCATTTGCCAAGATCCTGGACTTATATTCTACTCAGCTTACGAATCTTTATTCTATTACATATCGTTCTGATGAAAGGGTTGTTCCGGATTCAATTAATGTTGCAATTGTTGATGATAAAAAGCAGCAGCTTGTCCGGCAAATTATTCCTATTGTTTCAATAGGCCGAAAATTTATTATTGAAAACCTACTATTTGCGCCTAGCCGAGCAGAGCTACCGGATTCCGTTTCCGAATTGGAAACCCTTGCGGAATTTATGAAGAGCAAGCCGACAGTAAACATAAATATCGAAGGTCACACCGACTCACAGGGAAGTGTACCACTCAATAAGGAGCTTTCGAAAAAACGGGCCGAAAGCGTGAAGAACTATCTGGTGAGAAAAGGTATTGAGCCTAAACGGATGACAACTACAGGGTATGGGCCTTCACGCCCGATAGCCGATAATTCCACAGAATTCGGACGAAGTCTGAATAGGCGAACTGAAATAGTGATTGTAGCGAAATAAATAAAGTAAAGGTTTTCCCTCTATTTTTAAAAGTTTCCACGACGAATTGTAAAATCGTGTTCCTTAAAATAAGAAAGGACACGATTTTTTTTGGGATCATCCAGGGGCACAAGATAATCCACAATTTCTACTTTTCCTAACTTTTTACTGCGGAGGTCAAGATCACGAATAGTACCTAAAAGCCGAGCCGGAACACTATCCTTTGAATCATCACCAATAGAACCAATAAGGTAAAGTCGCGCAGGAAGAGTATCACTGATCATAATGCCAACGAGTTGCGAAAATAGCAGTGATTGTGTCTTTAGATCTATTTCCTTGGCTTCCTGAAGCGCACGGGAAATATTACTTTTAAACTCTGCAAGCGAGATAAGCTGATTATACATCGTGGTACTACCTACCACCATCTTCATATTAATTGAATCTTTATTAATATCTTTAAAAATCCCACTAGCAATTTTATTCGCAGTCAGACTGTCAAGTGGTGAAAGTACCAATGCATAGGCACTTTGCGTAGGGGGTACTTTCGGTTTTTTAAAGGCTGTCGGCTTAGGAGTGGAAACCCGGAAAAAGGTGATAAGGATAAATGCTGTTATCACTAGACTGCCAATGATAAGAAAAATAGCCTTCCAGGAGTTCTTTCTTGCAGGTGGGAGAAAACTGTCTTCATGGTGTGTATCCATAGTATTTTGCATGAGTTTATAAAAGATGTGGCGAGAGACGAATGTTTTAAAAAACATTTTTAAAGTAATTTTAAAACTACTTTTAAAGCATTTCTAAATTTTTAGTATAATCCCGTCAGGAGATACTGCGTTCACCGAAAAAAGTGAGGACAATTCTTCTGCTACCTCCATAATCACGGTGTTCACCAAGATAAATACCCTGCCATGTACCAAGACTAAGCCGACCATTAGTCACAGGAATAGTAAGGGAATTGCCTAGTAACGAAGCTTTTAAATGTGAGGTCATGTCATCGGCGCCTTCTGCACTATGCTTGTATAGACTGAAATCCTCTGGCATGAGCCTAGTACAATGGTTTTCAAAATCCACCCTAACATCAGGATCGGCATTTTCATTGATTGTAAGGCTTGCGCTTGTATGCTGAATAAACAGATGAAGAAGCCCTGTTTTAAAAGAAGATAATTCCGGGAAATTCTTTAGGATCTCTGAAGTGATAATATGAAAGCCGCGAGTGCGCGGCTGAAGTGATATTATTTTTTGAAAAACTTCCATGACCTTGGATTCTTTTAAAAAGTAGTATAACATACCCATGCGCCAATCTCAAAAATACAAAAAGCCGTCTGGGAAACCCAGACGGCTTTTAAAAGAGAATCCGTTAGATTAACGATTTACAACATCAATAATAACTGTTCTGTTGTAATAGCGTCCTTCTGGATTAGCATTTGTAAACGGAGCACGGTTAGTAGCCTCACCGAAACCATATGTTTCGTATGTTACGCTTTTGCCACTTGTAGCGCGCTCAAGTACTGTACGAACTTCATTTGCACGGCGTGCTGAAAGGTCAAGGTTATAATCTTCAAGACCTACTTCGTCAGTGTGTCCGTGAATGTATACGTTTGCATTCGCACCGATTTTTGGAGCTACTTCGTTACGAAGAAAGTTTTCGTACGTAGTGATTGTTGATTTATCGTCAAATTCAAAAAGAATTGAATAACGCTGAGCAGTGCTCACAGTGCCCGAAGCTCTTCTTGTAAGAGTGAACGTCTGGTCTTTTGTCATTGTACGGCCATCAGCTGTCGTTCCTTCAAAGCGAGCAGTATACGTTCCGTTCTGACGTGTGCCGAGGATAGGAGCTGCACCGATACGCTGGCTTGTGCGACGGAATGGCCCGTATGTTTCACGGTATCCGTTTCCTTCGATTGTTACTCTCCAAGAGTCTACGTTTGAGCTTGCGTCTACATTCAGAACAAGGTCATTATCGACAACATCATTCGTTGTGCTGGTAAGGCGAACAGGACGCATTACTTCCTGGCTGTTTGAGCTGATTGTTACACGGTGGT
>DASPKH010000257.1:0-9875 GCA_035628175.1 Patescibacteria group bacterium | reverse complement strand
AGCCAAGGTTGTTCATTGTGATGATACCTCCTTAGGGTAAGATGATAATTTTTCCGTGAAAAATCCTGCCGGATTTTCTTTCTCGGGGGGTTCGATGAGCGTACGTAATTTGCCAGCTCGGTGTCTTTAAAGCATTTTAATCAGTGTGTCTTTTGGCGTATCACCCAGGAGATCGAGCGGAGCTGCGCCATGGCTTTGGCAAAGGCTTATTTGCCATTTCCACAGGGTGCTCCTCCAACGGTTTATCTGCTCGCAGATGCTTTGAGTAGGTGCATATTGAGCAGTGGTCGGAGGCTATTGCCTTTTGAAAATTGGCACGGTTTAGAAAGTAATCCCGAGCACCAGGTTGTTCTCTTTGCAGAAGTATTCGACGCTGCTACTGTTTACATTCAACTGATACCATCAGCACAGAGAGAGGGCTGCATTATTGCACTCTAAGTACGTCAAAGTATTATTGTTGGAATAAAGCAGGTTATTGCTTTATCATAGCAGAAGCAGATAACGGCCAGTCGCTCAAATGCAATTTGTAAGCCGAGGATATCACCTTCCCTGGCAAAAGCAGAATTTGCACTTTACCCTTGTGCATACAGTAGAGGTCGCAAAGATAGCTGCCTTCGTGGGCAGAGCGTTATGCCGGATTTATACACATTACAACTTTTGAAAAGAAGAACGCACAATCTTACCGCCGTCTAGGTCGGCAACAATTGAAGTGATGTGGTACGTAGGTCTCGCAGGCAGGTGCTGTAAATTTTTATTACTCATCGAGGATGCTGTTTAGTGTATATTGTACAAGATTACAATATCTTAAAATCATAGATGAAGGGCAGCACTAAACTATAAGCAAAAACTGTCTACCATGTACGTAAGTTTGGGTAGTTATTTATAATAGCACTGGTAAATTCAAAAAAACTGGTAAAATGTAACAAAATGTATTGTCAACTATTATTACAAATAAACGTACTAACCTGAGAAGTATGCCGCAATCATTACGATCACACAGCGACCAGCAGCTTTACGCCCTTGTCTTAGAGCGTGGTACGCTTGCACGTGCGGCATTTAATGAGATTTATCAGCGTCACTCCATGCGCGTTTTTACCTATTGCAGGAGAATTATAGGGGACTCGGATGCTGCTCAAGATATGTTTCAGGAAACATTTGTGCGGTTTTTTGAAAGTGCGACTCCTGATCGGGAAATGACAAATTTGCCGGGATATTTGCTCAGAATCGCCAGGAATCTTTGTCTTGCTGAAAGAAAAAAACTCAACAGACAAACAGTGTCATTTGAGGAATTCCGGTTTCCCTCTCACGATGCATCATATGATTCGGCTGAGTTAATAAAACTTGTAGAAACTGCACTTGAGTCTTTGAAAGAAGATTACCGTGAAGCATATGTTTTAAAAGAGTTTCTTGGACTTTCCTATAATGAAATTGCCGAAATGACAGGAGCTAATCTAGCTCTTGTCCGGGTAAGGATTTACCGCGCTAAAACCCAAATTCGCGAAATACTTGCACCATATATAGAAGATCTTGAAAAATAATGATTATCCATTTTGAAAAATATAGATTATGATGTACGAAGAGTTGTCACCATCGGAGATGCTCTGTGCGTTTTTAGACGGCGAACTTCCTGAAACGCAGATTAGTTCGCTCTTTTACGCAATGGCCCAGAATACAGAGCTACAGGCAGAATTGCGACAGCTCCTTGCTGTGCGCAATGCAGTTCAGGCGATGCCACTTTCTATCCCAGCACAGCTTCAGGATGCAATTTTTGAACGAAGCGGACTCGGAAACCATTTGCGTCCTGCTACTGTAATAAAGAGCGGAGCTGTAATGGGCACACTCGCTATGATCTTTAAAAGCCGGGCTTTTGCAATGGTGCTAAGCGGTGTATTAGCCTCGACGGCTACGTTTGCTTTCATGCATACAACACAGGTTATTCCCGATCCTGTAATGATTACCAAATCAACTCCGGTGCCATCAGTTGAAACAAAGGTTGTTATTGAAAAAATAGATGCCACGACATCCCAGCTGGCAAGTGCTTTTAAAGACGGTTTTGAAAAGGGGGTGACCGAGAGATTAGAAAATACCCACGGAGTTATTGCGGAAAATAATGCAACTGACAATTATATACCAAATCAAAAGCCAAATGAAGAAGGGGAAATAGTCACACTTGGCGCTCAGAAGGAAGAGGTTTCTGAGCAGCAGCGACAGATAATTGCCGATTCTGCTGCCTTTGCACGCCGGTTTGCTTTTAAGTTTACACCTCAGGAAGAAGTGATTCCTACCCCACCTCTACTTCAAAACTTCATGGCTTTTGTACGGGGCTCTGCTGCATATTCACTTGTACGACTGAATATTCCCGCTCCTTCTGACCCGGCATTTAATAATACCAGTGCTGGTCTCTTATACAGAGTAGATGACAGAAACTTTATCGGAATGGAAGTTGGTCGTGAGAATTTTATGCAGCAATATCGAGGTATCGAGGATGGTATCCCATTTCGCTATGAACAGAATTATCCTGCTATCTGGGGCGGCGCAGTTTACCAGCATAATTTCCCGAAACTTGTTACCGCATACGGGATACAGCCGTTCGCTCGGATTATGGCAGGCGGAACTGAAGTGGGACCACTTTTTAAAACCGCAGCCGGTATCTACTACGAGTATAATAATTCAATTGGTGTGAATGCAGCGGTCGAAGGCACATCCCTTTTTTATAACCATCAGCAAAACTGGTTTTCAACTCAAAAAATCGGCTTCACCTATGGAGTATTCTTCCGATTGTAATATTCCGGTATCACGATGAAAAACATTCTTATAGCTCTAAGTTGGGCAGTTTTATTAGGATTATCTACTGGGTGTACTGCACCAACAGATGTAGAGGCTATCCGAACAAAAGTAAGTGAAAATCCGCCCGGTGAAAATACGATCGCTATTCGTTTTGCTACACAATTCGTTGATTTTGGTTACGTGAAAAATGCAGTATCCTCTCAGATTGAACTTCCGATTTATAATTTTTCGTGGATTGATACTGTAGAAGTAAAAACCTTGACATTAACCTCAGGTAAAGACATTTTTAAAGCTGTAGCTACAGGAGGCCTTCCAATACAGCTTTTGGGTGGGCAGCGTACTACTCCTATAAAAAAAGTTTATGTTCAGTTTTATCCTAAAGAAACAGGTGAGTATTTTGATACTCTATACGTAAATGGTGACAGAAAAAATTTCGTTATCCTACGTGGTGTTTCAGGGCCTGGTGACGCTGATACCTCGGTCAGAATTAATGATATTTATTTTGGTGTGTGCCCTGTAGGACAGTCTGTAGAAAGAACTACTGAGGTTTTTAACTTGGAATCAAAACCATTGTATTTGCGCATCGAAGAACTACCGAGGGATGAAACTCCGTTTCTTATTCTTTCAAAACATGGCGAGTATATTATTCCTCCCGGTACTTCAAAGTCATTCACTGTTGCTTTTACTCCACGCGCAACTGAAGATTATTCGAGCGTTATGAGATTTTATATCAAGGGAGCTTCAGGGCATCTCAATGGAGCATTTTATGTAAGTGGAAGAGGAACTCCGTAAAAAAAGCCCGTTTTAAAAACGGGCTTTAAAAACTACACTGCTTTCTCCTCAACTGCCTGTAGCCGCTGAATTTCATCGCGCAATTCCGCTGCCCTTTCAAAATCCAGCTCCCGCGCAGCTTTTTTCATTTCGTCAAACATCTGCTCTATCATTTCCTTGCGCTGCTCCGGCGTCATGTATTTTAAAACGGGCTCAGCAGCTTTCCGCAGTTTTTGCGTGTGTGCTTCCTCGCGTTTTTTTGTACGCTCTACCTGTATATCAGCAACAGATGTAGAGCTGAGAATTTCCTCGATAGATTTGTACACTGTTTTTGGATTAATCCCTTTTTCTGTGTTATAATTGATCTGAAGCTCGCGGCGGCGGTTTGTTTCGTCAATTAATCTCTGCATTGAAGCCGTGACCTTATCAGCATACAGGATTACTAAGCCCTCCACATTTCGCGCTGCACGGCCGGCTGTCTGAAGTAGTGAACGTTCGCTTCGTAAAAATCCTTCCTTATCAGCATCAAGTATTGCCACAAGTGACACTTCGGGCATATCGAGTCCTTCACGCAAAAGGTTCACACCGACGAGAACATCATACTGCCCAAGCCTCAGGTCGCGGATAATTTCCACACGTGCCAGCGTATCCACATCGGAGTGAATATATGCTACCTTGATCTGAAGATTTTGCAGATAATCCGTCAGGTCTTCCGCCATTCGTTTCGTCAGAGTCGTTACCAGCACGCGCTCATTTTTCTTAACTCTTATCCGCACTTCTTTAAGAAGATCGTCAATCTGGCTTTTAATAGGCCGCACACTAATTTCCGGATCAAGCAAACCGGTCGGGCGGATTACCTGCTCAACGACGACTCCTGCAGACTGTTCCAGTTCGTAATCGCCTGGAGTTGCGCTCACATAGATCACCTGATTCACAAGATTTTGAAATTCAGTGAATTGCAGCGGGCGGTTTTCCATTGCTGATGGCAGCCTGAAACCATGTTCTACGAGGTTTACTTTCCGCGCGCGGTCGCCATTGTACATACCACGGATTTGCGGCACTGTTACGTGGCTTTCGTCTATCACAAGCAGGTAATCTTCTGGGAAATAGTGCATGATACAGTTTGGCGTATCACCCGGTTTGCGGCCTGAGAGGTGCATTGAATAATTCTCAATACCGGAGCAGTAACCGACTTCCTTCATCATTTCTAGGTCAAACATTGTGCGCTGTTCCAGGCGCTGCGCCTCAAGGAATTTGCCCATATCGCGGAGTTCAGCAAGCCGGAGGCGTAATTCTTCCTTGATGCCTTCCATGCCTTTTACAAGCTCATTTTCACTTGTCACAAAAAGCTTTGCCGGATAAAACGTAAAATCAGAAACAACCTCTACAACTTTTGACTCATTGCGTGTGATGGTGCTGATGCGCTCGATCTCATCACCGAAAAACTCTATGCGTACAGCGAGTTCATCTTCATATGCAGGCATAATTTCGACCACATCTCCACGCACACGAAATGTGCCGCGCCCAAATTCAAAGTCATTGCGCGAATAGTGAATGTCGGACAGGCGGTAAAGCAGGCGCTGGCGATTGATCTGCATTCCCTTAGAAAGGTGTAGCACTTGTGATGCAAACGATTCCTTCTGTCCGATACCGTAAATACAACTCACCGACGCCACAACAATAATATCACGGCGGCCTTCAGCAAGAGCGCTTGTTGCACGAAGGCGCAAACGGTCAATCTCGTCGTTGATAGCAAAATCTTTCTCGATATACGTGTCACTGGTCGGGATGTAGGCTTCTGGCTGATAATAGTCGTAATACGAAATAAAAAATTCAACGGCATTATTTGGAAAAAACGCTTTAAACTCGCCAAAAAGCTGGGCTGCGAGCGTTTTATTTGGCGATATCACGAGCGTCGGTTTGTTTACATTGGCAATAACATTCGAGATTGAAAACGTTTTGCCGGAACCTGTCACCCCAAGTAATGTCTGGTGCTGGTCGCCGCGCAGTATGCCGTCGGTCATTTCCTGTATGGCCTGTGGCTGATCGCCCGAGGGAGTGTAATTGCTGACAAGCTGAAACTTCTTCATATGCGTAAAAGCAGGGTTTTTAAAAGCGTAAAAACATTCAATCTCTCTACAACGAATTTGCCCCGCCTAAATTTCCTTGAAAAACAGGTTTTTAAAAAGATTTTTTAAGAAATTTTTAAAAGTTTTTCCAATTTTAAAAGCAATTCTTTGCAACTTGTCATTCCCCTGAAAAGGGGAATCAACGTCGGATGGACACGACAAAGTTATAATACACGCTTTAAAAACAGTGCTTTTAAAACTTTACACCATCATTTTTCAAATTCTTCTGACATTGATTCCCTTTTCAGGGGAATGACATTTCTTAAAAGTTAAGAATGTAACTGTAAAACCCTTAAAAAGAAGCATATCAGAATTTTAAAAGATTCCTAAAAACCCGTTTTAAAAAATAATTTTGCACATTACAAATAAATAGTTTAGATTGCAACTGTATTTAAATTTGTAGTTGGTTTTTGAAACTATCTGGAGTTTTTAAAATGAAAAAGGTACTGTTTGTCATTATCGTTTGCACGGTTGCTATTGCGTTTAATTCATCAGACAGCAGAGCAAAAATTGCTGCTAAAAAGGATGCCGTAAAGCGCACGCTTGCAAAGCCGGTGAGGATTATTGAAAAGAATGTAGAGCAGATGTGTGGTATGGCGAAGTAGTTTTTAAGGCGAAGTAGTTTTTAAAAAACTAAATTTTAGAAATGGTTTTAAAATGAAAAAGTTAGTATTAATATTATTAATCGTACTTCCATTCAGCGGTTGTGATTGTAGCACCGAGCCAAGTTTAGAGGAGCGATTTAGCTGTAAGGTTGATGGGAAACTATTTGTTGTAAAGGAGGAATCAAAAAACTGGTTGTCCGGAGCACATAGTCTGACAATAGATTATTATAGTGGCGGAGAAAAACCTTCATACTTCTTTGTAATAGTTGCACATTGCCAAAATGATAAAATAATTAGTTTTAGTTGTGATTCAGTTATGAACGTCAACACACCTTATAAAATTAGGAGCGCAAGCGGTTTTCTTGAAGATTCAAAAGATCGATATGGAGAAGTGAATGGTTATTTTACACTATCAACGCTAGAACCAGCAAATTTAAAAGGTACATTCAGTTTTACTGTAAAAGAAAAAGGAGGAAATAAAACCGTTACAATAACAAATGGTAGACTAAATGCAGATTACAAAGCAAGACAAAATTGACAAAGTTCATTTTCCTTTAAAACCCTTTTTCAAAAGAAAAACCTTGAAACAGGGGTGTTAAATGTTGTATATTTACAATTATTTTTTTATAAGAATATTTCCGAACATCCGGAAATCCGTTCTTTCGCCAGAAAAATGTCACACAGTCCTGAGGTAGCTGCATGAAGCTCTCCGAATTTCGCTATACCGTGCCGCGCAATGCGGTCGCAAAATTCCCCGCCGAACCGCGAGATTCCGCAAAAATGATGGTTGTCAACCGCCAGACACAAGAAATAGAAGACAAGGTGTTCACCGACATTCTTGATTATTTCCAGAAAGGCGACTGCCTCGTCGTCAATGACACCAAAGTATTTCCTGCGCGTCTTTTCGGAAAAAAAGAAAAGACTAACGCGAAGATTGAAGTGATGCTGCTTCGTGAGCTGAAATCTCAGGAACGCATTTGGGATGTGCTGGTAGAGCCGGCACGCAAGGTGCGTATTGGCAATAAGATCTACTTTGACGATAACCGTTTCTACTGCGAAGTAATTGATAATACAACCTCGCGCGGCCGCACCGTACGCTTTAGCTATGACGGCGACCTACATAAAGTGATCGAGCGTATTGGCGAAATGCCGCTACCGGAATATGTAAAACGCGATCCCGTGGAGCAGGACAAGGAATATTACCAGACAGTATTTGCAAATGATGATAAACTAGCTTCTATCGCGCCACCAACCGCCGGACTTCATTTCTCCGAAGACCTTGTAAAGGCCCTTGAAGAAAAAGGCGTTCGTATAGCAAAGCTCACGCTGCACATCGGCCAGGGTATTTTTGAAACAATAGAAGTAGAGGATCTCACGAAGCATCGCATGTATTCGGAGTATTTTGAAATTACACGCGAGTCGTCGGAGATCATCAATAAATCTTTAAAAAATAAACGAAATGTTTGGGCATGTGGTGCAAGTGTGGCACGTGCTCTTGAAGCAAGCGTTTTAACTACAGGAACAGTTAAGCCGAATTCCGGCTGGACAGATAAATTCATTTATCCGCCATGCGAATTTAAGATCGTAAGCCGCCTGATCTCCAATCTACATCAGCCGGCCTCGCCGTCATTACTCATGCAGGCAGCCTTTACGGGTAGTGATCTTACTTTTAAAGCGTATAAGCACGCAGCAAAACATGATTATCGGTTCTTTGCATACGGCGATGCCGTGATAACAATTTAGTACGATTTACAGATACCAGATATATTTAAAAATATAAAACCCTCACAGATTGTTCTGTGAGGGTTTCTTTTTTACCAGCTCTATCTTTGCACAGAGAGTTTTATGGTGTAACTATTAGCCCTAGTCCTGACATGAAGGAAATATGTGCCTATTGGTACTGATTGAATGTCAAGTGAACCTTTTAAAAACTGTTCATCCGAGGCCATTTCCGTTTTTAAAACTTCACGACCGGACAGGTCTGTCAGTGTAATTATAGTATTCTCAAGTCCCATAACAGGACATTCTATTGTTATATATCCATTGGCAGGATTAGGAGTTACAACTATTTGCGGATGTCTAGCCGGAATGTTTTCTACAGAGACATATATGAACTCTATGGCTTCAGAAATAGGGGACATACAGGAGTGGGTGTTGGTTACCTGTACTGCGTAGATCCCGCTTTCTGTAGGTATATATGTTTGTTGTTGGGCCCCTGGAATAATAGCTCCATTTTTAAACCATTGATTTCCATTCTCCGCATTTGAAGTTAATTTTCCTGAAATCTGATTGATAACAGGTTTGAGTGGCTGTGGTTGTACTGTAACATAAAATACTGATGTGTCTTTAAAACCTGTTTCAGTAATTGTGCGGATTGCCTGTAGTTCACCATTTCCAAAAGCTAACCATTGTACTTCAGCTGTATTCCCGGATTGCATTGTAATTGTTCCCCTCATTACCTTCCACTGAACAGTCATACCAGCTTGTAAAGGGATGGTATAGCTATGTCCTTCAGTGTTTTCGCATACCACTGCAGGACCAGAGATCATTACAGTCGATGGAGCCTTGACTTCAAGCTGATGGATTATGGAATCGCGGCAACCTGAGGCGTTAGTCTGTATGAGTTTTAATGACGCACTTCCCGTCGCATTCCACAGTACAGAGACAAATTGGCCAGAAGTACCGGAGGTAATGATACCACCCTGCACTGACCATACATTTGTTCCGCCGGGATTAGCCGGGGCTGAATATTGAGTCGTTACTCCGTTTGTGATGTTAATGAAATCCCCGGAAATACTCACTACTGGAGGTGATTGGAGCGTTATTTCCCTGCTATTCGTATCCGCACAGAGTGTGACTGCATCAGTCTGTATAAGCCGGATAAAGCCTTTTGTACCATTATTCCATTCTACATTGATAGATGGCGAAGTCGAACTTCCTATTATTTTTCCACCGGTCACAGTCCACAGGTATGTGGCACCTGTGATGGTTTGAGCAGAAAATGTAGTAATTGACGAGTGACAAGCAGAAGCTTCACCCTTTATTATAGCAGAAAGATTCGATTTGAATTGAATTGCTTTTAATACTGAATCCCTGCATCCGCTTGAATTTACCTTTGAAAATTGTAGGGCACGGCCTGCACCGGCCGCCCATTGGACAGTAACATGTTGCAGCGTTGAATCACCAATGATTACCCCGCCTGTTGCTTTCCAGAAACCCGGGCCTACAGCCGTATAAGTGTGTGTAGAATTTGGACAAACTGCCAATACACCGGTAAAATCAGGCGTTGGGGTAGCATTTAGGGTTACTGTGCTGACGATTGAGTCCATACAGCCCCCATTTATACGGGTTTGTGTAAGCTTGATAGTGCCCTGGTTACCAGAACCCCAGTTTACAAAGACAGTGTCACGATTTGCCGACCCAGTAATAGCCCCACCTGTGACAGACCAAAGAGATGTAATTCCAGCCTGAGTTGTAGTCCGGTAGCTGCTTATTGAGTTCATACATGCAGCATCAGGGCCATTCATAGTCGGGACAGGTTTGGCGACTATGGTAAGGGGAGCCGAGGGGGCACTTGTTAAGG
>DASPKH010000256.1:0-4884 GCA_035628175.1 Patescibacteria group bacterium | reverse complement strand
TTCATTCAGGAAATGCGCTAGCTCGATGCCGTTATTATCGAATGTGTTTGAAAGTCCTGCTGGTGAGGTTTTCACGATGTTCCACGACAAACCTTTATCCGTACTTTTATAAACTGTAAATTTAGAAAGGCCAAACTGCATCACTTCGCGACCAAATGCCAATAGCGTCGAACCCGAAACGTGATATACTTCGCCTGGCGTCGTATCGCTTTTAAAGGTTAGCCCACCGTCGCGTGTCACAATTCCTGCTTTCCCTGAAGGTGCAGAAATCGGGTGATTGAAAATATCAAAAAACGCCGTGCTTTCATCAACAACAACAATACGGTGTGTACCGCGCACAGACTGAACCTGACCGTTATCATTAGAGACAAGATGAATGCGATTCCATGTTTTCCCTCCGTTTACCGTTTTTAAAACCAAACCCCACTCAGCAGTGGTTGCAAAACCTGTCGTAGCATTTAAAAAAGCTATATCCAAAATTTGGGATTCTGCCTGCATAGAGACAATTTTCCACGTTGCACCCTTATCATCACTCCGGCGAATGAGTCCTGCTACGTCGCCTGCAAAAACTGTATTGGGGCTTCCCGGCAATTGAGCGAAAGCCATAATAGCACTGTTCATGTGCCGCCACTCAAAATTTTGCGCACTTGATGCGTTCAAGCCGAAAAGCGCAATTGCCAAAAGGAGTACAAATTTTTTCATTGGAATTTCCTCATATGATGTAAATGAACGTCTTTTAAAATCCTAGTACAAAACTCTACTTTTAAAAGACTTGCGCAAAACTAAAAAAGTCGAAATTCTTACCTTGCTTTTTAAAAAACGAAAAGGACAGATTCTTTTACAATCTGTCCTTTAAGGCTGTTTAAAAACTCAAAGCTTTCAGCTCAAGCTCAATTAGGGCTTTTTTCCAAATGGAAATCTCTTTTTCAATTCCTCTTCCGCCTGCTTTTTTAAACGCTCTTTTTCCGCTTCAGCTTCTTTGCGAAGGCGTTCCTTCTCGGCTTCTGCAGCTTGACGCAATCGTTCTTTTTCTTCCTCAATTTTTTGACGCGCTTTCTCGCTCTCAGCGTTTGCCTTTTCGCGGAGCTTTGCTTCTTCCTCTTTTAAACGCTGGTCAATTTTTGCGCGCTCTTCTTCCAGACGGCGTTTTGCTTCGTCTTCGAGCGCCTGTTTTGTGTTGTCTATCTGGTCTTGAACGACGTTGCCGAGCGTTGTTGATATTTTGGGATTGTCGAATGTTCCGGTGATTTTAATCGCAACGTCCACCGCCTTTGCGGAAACCGCGCTGATGTTTGTTTTTAAAAGCCCTGATAGCGCCTGATTTGCCTGCGAAGCAAGCGTTCCTGTCGGCACTTTCATGTTCATTGTATAATCAATTGATTTGTCCAATCCGCTCGAACCACTCATTGTCACGTCTTTGTCGCCAACTTTAAAAGCAAATGCGGGCAGGAGAAGACGCCCAGCCTCAATTTTATAGCTTGGTTTGATATTCGTGAGCTGTGGATTTGCCAGCTCCGGCATTTTTAAAAGATTCGCCACCTGCACAAACGGCTTAAAACCCTCCACGCGCACCTGGTCAATCGCCAGCCCGCCAACGCTCGTCACCGATGGAAAAATCGGCATCAACTTTCCATCAAGGTCAGTTTCAAATCTCATTTTCGCATCAAAACTACCCTTTAAAAGCTCCATGAATGGCACGAACGCCTGCGCCGTTGCGAACGCTTTATACGTTTCCGCAAAGCTGAAATTCTTCACAGCGAGATCGAGCGAGGACTCCGGTTTACCCGGCGTTTGCGTATTGTAACTGCCGCTCATCGTCATGCTGCCGCCGAGGAGGTTCATACTGCTTTGCTCAATACGCAGGATTTTATTGGCAAGCGTCATGATGCCGCGCACGTCCGCCAGAACGAGATTATCGTACAACACACGCCCCATTGTTGCACTGAAACGAAAATTCAAGTTTTCGGGTAAATCCGTTACAATTGTTTTTTCAAATTCCTTACCCGTCGCGCTTGATTTTTGAGACTGTGCGGTTTCCTTTGGCATCCACGGATTAAGGTTCATGACGTTAGACGTTATATTCATTTCGCCTCGCAGCTCTTCATCTTTCAGCACATATGCCAGGAGGTTCTCTAATTTGCCCGAACCGCTTACATCACTTCCACCAATTTTCATCGCGAGATTTGTGAGCTGTGCGGCCTGTGGCGTAAAGGCAAGATTGGCATTTGTGATTGTCACTGTCTCGGCGAGCTGCGAGCTTTTTACAACAAGATTTTGCGCATAGCCTGCGCCCTGTGCAGTAAAGCGTTCGTACTGCTTATTTTCCAGCGTCGAGAGGTTTCCTTTTACAACCACGTCGCCACCGACGATGCCGCCAATGTCTGTTCCCTGCTCAAGCGGAAAGAATTTTTTGACATTCGTGAGATTGATTTTTCCTTTAAAAGTACCGTCAATATACGGATCGGAAATTGGTGTCTTTAAATACAGTTTTGCGTCAAACGGGTCTCCGTCCATTTCCGCATGGCCTCGGCGAATATCGACGACGGTGTGATTTGGGACGCCATCGGGATTAGTAATTCGCACATCTGCAGCCACATTTCGCACAGCCGACGGCAGGTCCGGATATTGGAACATACCGTTATTCACCTCGAGCGCGACGTTAAATCCGGGCAGCGTATTCTCGGAATATGTTCCTTTCACTGCGCCCTCGAAGCCCATTGTTCCAGACGTTCTTAAGCTTTTAAAATCCTTTACTTTATTCGTGTAAAACGCCGGAATGAGCGACAAAAAGCTTTTAAAAGAACTTTCTTTTGCTTTAAAATTCAAGTCAATTCCATACGCGTCCTCCAGCAGGTTTACTATGCCCGAAAACTCGACCGGAAGCTCATTTAGCAGCAGTTCATTTTCCTTTAAAACAATTTGCTTTTTATTCATGTCGAACTGCAAATCGGCATCGAGCTTCGTCACGGCATCGCGGAGATATGGGATTGCTCCCATTGTAAAACTCGTCAGACCATTGCTTTCCGTTTCCAGCGTGAAGATTTGTTGTGAAAAATCCCCTTTTCCGCGCGTGGAAAAGTTTTTTAAAATCGCCGACATATCGCTCGCATCGTTCACAAAAGTGATAGTTGCGTCATTGATTGCGTATTCCTGCAGCTCGCCGGAAATATTTTTTAAAAGGTCGTCATTCTGCGCTGTCGGAGCAGTTTTATCCTCGATAAAAATATCCCAGTTTTTCGTAGAATCTTTTAAAACGTGCGCCGTAATGCGCGGCTTTTCGACATTCACCGCGAGAATCGACACCTTCTGCGACGTGATATAATCCCACGCATCGAGCGAAACGCCCAGCGACGGAATGTACGCCAGCGTGTCTTTAAAAGGCGCGCGGTTCACCACGGAAAAATTCTCCATCGCAAAATGCAGCCGCGGAAAATCTTTTAAAAGCGACACATCCACGCTCTTAAAATCAGCGTCTGCTTTCAGGTTTTTGTTGATAGTCTGCTTGGCGAGCGCAGTGATTTCATCTTTAAAAAAGAGAGGAATCGCCACGAGCGCGCCAACACAAACAACGAGCAGCACGCCCAGAATAATAAGCACTTTTTTCATGATTCTATATGATTTTTAAAAGGGGTTTCTTCAATAACCATTTGGTGTGAAGAGCGTTACTTTTGGTGGAAAAGTTTAATCGCAAAGATACGGAGAAGGGAGTTTTTAAAAAGGTTTTAAAACTTATTCTCCTTCAGAAATCCAGTAAATGTCTTCAGTCTTAATTTCTAAAGTTTCAATAAATTCTTTTAAGTTTTGAAGTTTGTCTTCTATAAATATATGAACCATAACTCGTTTTATATCTGGCTCATTATATTGAGCAATAACGAATTGCTTTCCTGATTTTATTTCTATAAAAGCTTCATCTAACTACCTAAATCATCGCAAGCTATTGAAAAATTTATGTTATAACGTTCTGCAAATTGCTTTGAAGTAGAATTTAAAACTAACGATGGTCTATAATCACCACGTTTAAATTCTGAAAAGTCAATTTGCTTGTAATTTTTCATTTCTTTTAAAAAGTTCTCATTTTAAATTTCCCCAAAAATCTACAAAAAAATCCTTTTAAAACCTCATAAAACTTTCCTAATTTGCCGCACTGGAAAATCACCAAACCTTTTTAAAACATTGGACTTTCACCGATGGAAACTATAGCACTCACCCGCGGAGAAGAAATACAGTTGCTTCAGGCCGAAATCGCCGAACGGCAGCGTCGCCTGCTGGAGTTGAAAAAAGCCCAGCCCGAGCCGATGACGAAGGAGTATTTTTTTAAAGACTGGGATGGTGCGGACGTGTCGCTGGCGGAGCTTTTTGGCGAGCGCGATGAGCTTATTCTCATACACAATATGGGCAAGCGCTGTTCCTACTGTACGCTCTGGGCTGACGGCTTCAATGGAGTATGGCAGCACCTGAATGACCGCGCCGCTTTTGTGGTTGTCTCGCCAGATGGACCCGACGTGCAGCGCGAGTTTGCGGAAAGCCGCGGTTGGGAATTTGTAATGATGAGCGATGCCACGCAGGAATTTACGACTGACATGGGGTTTGCGTATATGCAGGACGGCATGAGCTACGTTGGCCCGGGCGTTTCGACTTTTAAAAGGGATGCGACCGGCAATATCAAACGCATTGCCAAAGATGAATTTGGCCCGGGTGATAACTATTGCAGCGCGTGGTATTTGTTTGATCTGCTCGAAGCTGGTGCGGGCAACTGGGCGCCAAGGTATGTGTATAAATAGTTTTACGGCTGTGGTTGTGGTCCGACGTTGAGCATATTAACTACGAAGTAAAGCGCTAAAAGTACTGCAATAATTAGAAGTCCCCACAGGAGTGAGGAACGGC
>DASPKH010000255.1:0-2031 GCA_035628175.1 Patescibacteria group bacterium | reverse complement strand
CCGGACAGTCCTCGCGAAATCATACTGTTGATAGCGTTTCCGCCACCACCGCCAACACCGACAACGCGGATTTTTGCGCCGTAGGATTCAGTAGTATCAAGCTCAATCATGGTTTCCCCCCACTTTTAAAATGTTATTTTTTGTTTTTAAATTTTTAAAGTAATGATATATTTTAAAGCTCTTCAAAGAAAGTTTTCACCCGCTGCAAGAGTGAAAATTTCGAGCCGTTAGAAAGGTGTTGTTCTGCCCCGTTTGCCATTTCCACACCATTATTGGTGGTGACTACGGTGTGCTGAGCCGGAGCATTTTCATTTTGCTGCAAACCGTAGAGCGCAAGGCCCACGGCAGTAGCATACATTGGATTTTCAACTTCATCAGAAAGACCGCCAAAATTACTTCCCGTAGGAATTCCAATTTTCACAGGCATTCCGAATACGCGGTAGGCCAGCTCATCAGTTCCCCGAACTAACGCGCTTCCGCCCGTTACAACAATTCCCGCCGAAAGCCTGCGTTCGTACCCCGAACGGCGGATTTCAGCAAGAGCAAATTCAAAAATTTCCTCCATTCGTGGCTGAATGATCTGGCAAAGAAGGCTTTTGCTCACCTCAAGCGGCTTGCGGCCTCCCACACCCGGGATCATAAATACATCGTCGCGCATAATGCTTTCCTGGATAGCATGGCCGTACTCATGTTTAATACGCTCTGCCTGCCCCTGAATGATGCCAAGGCCTTTACGAATATCATCGGTCACCTGCCGCCCTGCAATGGCAAAAACAGCTGTGTGACGTATGATATTTTCTTCAAAGATCGCTACATCCGTCGTACCGCCGCCAATATCAATAATAGCAACACCAACTTCCTTTTCCTCTGCATCAAGAACTGCGTAGCTGCTTGCAATCGGCTCAAGGACAATGTCCTGCACAACAAGCCCAGCACGCTCCACACAACGGTAAATATTCTGCATTGCGGTCACAAGTCCCGTCACCACATGCACATTAGCCTCCATCCTTACGCCACTCATACCCACAGGATCGGTAATGCCATCCTGCCCGTCAATGATAAAATCCTGCGGAATGACATGCAGTATTTTCCTGTCTGTGGAAATAGCGATCTTGCGAGTATCTTCCAGCAGACGGTCTACATCGCTTTGCGAAATCTCGCGGTTTGGATTGGAAATCGCAATAATACTGCGGGTTTGAAATGATTGGATATGGTCACCAGCAATTCCCACGACCACTTCTTTTGCTTTTACGCCCGATCTCTGCTCAGCCTGTTCAATTGCCTGCCGAATAGACTGTACAGTTTTATCAATATTTACTACTACTCCCCGGTTCAGGCCTTCGCTTGGCGCTGTGCCAACTCCCAGAATATCAAGGGTTTGGCTTTTGGGATCTTTTAAAGTGATAATAGCAACTACCTTCGTTGTGCCAATATCGAGGCCCACAACGTACTCATGCGAGGGAGCGCTCCGCGGAAAGTCGCGGTCTGCCCCGGTAAATGTTTGCTGTACAGCCATTATCTCACCTGTATATTGCTATAACGTAAATTTATTTTTTAAAAACTAAGCAATGCCTTTTCAGGCATTACGCGACCGGGTAATTACTTTTCCCTGCCAGCGTAAATCTATATATTCGAGTTCATTAAGTGTTTTCTTGTCAATGGCCTGGCTTTGCCAGAGGTCATTGAGCTTTTGTAAAGAAGCAGGCAAAAGAGTTTCATTACCGAGAAAAATTTCCACCCCAGCATCGGAAACAACTGAAAATGCACGGGTTAGACGGTTAAAATGTACTTCAGAGATCGTTTTTAAAAGTGTTTTTTCAGGCAGAGAACGCAAATTTTTTAAAATTTCCGCAGATACTTTTAAAGAAGCCGTATCAATCTTTCCATTAGCAATAACTCCATGAAGCAAAGGCACATCTGCCCTGTTTAAAAACCTGCTGTATGGTAGCTGAACACCTTCGTGGTCTATAAAAAGAATTTCACCGTTTGCCCCGACAAGTGCCGCTACAGGCTGACGTTCTTTTACTGAAA
>DASPKH010000254.1:0-9219 GCA_035628175.1 Patescibacteria group bacterium | reverse complement strand
TGTAGTTATACTACCTGAACCAAAATTTATGTATTATTTTTAAAAACTCCAAAGAATTATTCTCATCGAGACCTCATAAAAATCACAAAAGCCGGAAGTAATCCGGCTTTTGTAAATAGCACATCTATATTTTGTTCCATTAGGAGACTTTGCGGAATTGAAACTGGTCTTTGATATAATAATGGAAATATTCTCCCTGGGAAGGCGAACGCATCAGGCCTGTTACGGTTTTACCGGGAACGTTTGAATAGTGGTAAATCCTGCCGTCGTGAAATTCCACTTCTAAAAGCGATGTTGCGGGTTCATACCCGACAGAATGTACATTCGATGAATTAATCTGAACTCTTTGCATAGCTTTTACTCCCGGAAAGAAAAGTGAGGAAGGAAATATAACGACCTGTTCTGCAATTTACACAATTTCCACCATACTTCACGATTTATTTTTTGGTTTTTGAAATGAAAACTTTTAAAACAGTATAAAAATCCGTACTTTTCTTTTTTCGATCTCCCACATTACTACATATGACCACCAACGGATATATTCTGCAAATAACTACACGTCTCTCTATAAAGGACACGGTAGTACAACATTTCAAAAATTTATTCATTATCATCACCGCACTGATTTTCCTGCAAAGCTGTGCATCAAGCGTTCGCTTTACGTCCGGTGAAACATCTTCAGGCGGAACAACAGGCAGTACGGTGTCCAGCAATGGAAGGCCAGGCGGTGGCACATCTGTTCCGGTAGGTTCTACATTTCGCGGTCTTGCTTCATATTACGGTGATAAATTTCACGGGCGCACAACGGCAAATGGCGAAATTTTTGACCAACAGCAGCTCACTGCAGCGCACAGATCTTTCCCCTTTGGTACAATCGTAAAAGTGACAAATATCAAAAATAACCAGTCCGTAGTTGTGCGCGTAAACGACCGCGGCCCATTTGTAGACGGACGAATAATTGATCTTTCACGGCAAGCCGCTGAGAAAATTGATATGATCCGCGCCGGCGTCGCTGAAGTAGAAATTGAAGTGTTACAGTAATTTTAAAACTCTTTTTGAAAGAATGCTTTTAAAAACGGGTTTTAAAAGATAGTTTTGTATAACTAAGAAAAGAATGTAGAACCAATAGCTTTGAAAACCATGCAGAAAATTGATTTCAACGGAATCGTACAAATGTTCCAGATGGAAGCATTTGCAGCACTTGGAAAAATCAAACATCCGGCCCTTGATAAAATTGAGAAAAATCTTGAACACGCACAATTTTTAATAGACCTTCTGACAGTGCTCCAAGAAAAAACCCAGGGTAATCTCACTGATCAGGAAAAGCGCTTTATTGACTATGCACTAAGTGACTTAAAGCTCAATTACGTAGAAGTTTCCGGCAATCCATCCACTCCCCCAACAGCTGACATGGCGTAATTTTAAGTAGCGAACCTATGAAACGGATTGCGCTCTACGCTAATGCGACTAAACAGCAAGCTCTTCATTGGGCGGAATATACTGCGGCCAGACTTCATGCGCTTGGCCTCGATTGCTGCGCCGAGCCGCATATTCTCCAGCAGTTTTCGCCCGAAGTAGCGCAATTCGTTGATAGTGTAGAATTGAAGAATTTCGAAAAGTGTGCTGATTTCGTAATTTCCTTTGGCGGTGACGGTACGGTGATTTCAGCCGCACGAGCACTTTTAAAAAGCGGTCTGCCGATCATGGGTGTAAATGTCGGCAAGCTCGGTTTTCTCGCGGAATTTTCCACGGAAAACCTTGACGCCGCTCTTGCCGACATTGTGAGCGGCCGCTATAGTATCACCGACCGCTCCATGTTAGAAACTACGTTTAACGGAGAAGTGATCTGCGCGATGAATGATTTTGTCGTTGAAAAAGGCACATCGTCGCGCATGATCACTGTTCGGGCGTATGTGAATAAGAGTCATGTGGCGGACTACCGCGCTGATGGTGTGATACTCACAACGCCGACCGGTTCAACGGCATATTCGCTTTCATGTGGCGGACCAATCATTACCCCGGCGGCCTCTGTGCTGTGCCTGACACCGATTTCGCCTCATGCGCTCACGCTTCGCCCGCTCATTATTCCCGACGGCAATGAGGTTACGCTGGAAGTGCATTCGCAGACGGGCGATGCAAGCTTAGTGGCAGACGGACAGATCCATAACGTTTTAAAAGACGGGCAGACGGTGACATTCCAGCTTTCGAAGCACAGAATTAAACTTGTAAAACACGCTGATACAACGTACTTTGATCTGCTTCGTGCGAAGCTACTCTGGTCAGCACATGGAATTGATTCGGAGCAAAGCCAGCGGTAGTTTTTAAAAACTCTTTAAAATTCATGAGCACATTTTCCATTTCCGGCAATATCATTGACCTTTTTAAAAAACGGATTTATCCGGGGCTGCTTCATATCGAAAGTGGCACAATTTCCGGTATTTCCGAGGTAAAAAAAGCTGATAATGTCTACATTCTGCCAGGTTTCGTTGATGCACATGTGCATATCGAAAGCTCGATGCTTGTACCGCGTGAATTCGCCCGCCTTGCCACTCCTCACGGCACCGTTGGAACGGTAAGCGACCCGCACGAAATCGCTAATGTGCTCGGCGTTTCGGGTGTAGAATACATGATTGAAAATGCGCGCGACCTGCCTTTTACAATTGCCTTTGGAGCGCCATCATGCGTTCCCGCTACAAACTTTGAAACAGCAGGCGCGGAAGTAACACCTGAGGATATTGAAAAGCTTTTTAAAAAGCATGGCTTGAAATATCTGAGCGAAATGATGAATTTTCCTGGGGTGCTTTTTGAAGATCCGGATGTTTTAAAAAAAATAGAAATTGCGCAGCGTTTTAAAAAGCCAATTGACGGGCACGCTCCGGGTTTGCGAAGTGACGATGCAGCGAAATATATTGCTGCAGGTATGAGCACTGACCATGAATGTTTTACGCTGGAAGAAGCGCTTGACAAAGTGCAGCATGGCATGAAAATCATTATCCGTGAAGGCTCAGCAGCAAAAAATTTCGACGCTCTCCACCCTCTTTTAAAAACACATCCCCACATGGTGATGTTCGGTAGCGACGACAAGCATCCGAATGATTTGGTGAAAGGCCATGTCAATGATATCGTGCAGCGCGCTTTACAACTGGGTTATGATCTCTTTGATGTTTTAAAAAGTGCGAGCGCAAATCCTGTCGAGCATTATGGTCTGGACATAGGTCTTTTAAAAGAAGGCGATAGGGCTGATTTTGTCGTCATTGATAATTTGGAAGATTTCAACGTTGTAAAAACCTACGTTCGCGGCGAACTTGTTGCAGAAAACGGCGTTTCAAAAATCCCTTTTAAAAAGGGTGGAGCCGTCAATAATTTCAACGTTTTAAAGAAGTCCGAGGAAGATTTTTTTGTAAAAGCTGAAGGCGAAAATATCCGCGTGATCGAAGCGCTGGAAGGACAATTAATAACGCGCGAATTACACGAAAAAGCGAAAATTGAGGCGGGAAATGTTGTATCTGATATTGAAAGTGATGTTTTAAAAATTGCTGTGGTCAATCGTTACACCAACAAAAAAACGGCGGTTGCTTTCATAAAAAATTTTGGTTTAAAAAAGGGTGCAATTGCTTCAACAGTTGCACACGATTCGCATAATATCATTGCTGTCGGTACGAGCGATAGAGAACTTTGCGTGGCAGTGAATAGTTTGATAGAAGCAACTGGCGGCATCTGTGCTGTTGAGGCAGGTCATGAGGATGTTTTAAAGCTGGACGTTGCAGGGCTGATGAGTTCGGACGACGGCTACAAGGTAGCACATGATTATGAGAAGATTGACGTGCGTGCCAAAGAGCTTGGAAGTAAGCTTCATTCGCCGTTCATGACACTTTCCTTTATGGCGCTCCTGGTGATCCCGCAGTTTAAATTAAGCGATAAGGGTTTGTTTGATAGCAGGAAGTTTGAATTTACATCGCTTTTTGTGTAGTTTTTAAAAAGATTTTAAAAGAAAGGATCTATGCCAACTTCAGGAATACATGATTCATCGGTGATTCGGCTTGTGCAGATCGCGTTGCGTGAGGATATCGGGATGGGTGACATCACGGCGGAGAGTATTTTTTCACGGCGCGACATGGCGCGGGCAACCTTCCTGGTGAAGCAGGACGGCATTATTTGCGGCTGCGATATTGCAAAAATGGTGTTTAAAAATGTCGATGATGAAATTGAAATTATGTTTTCCGTAAGTGATGGCGATTTTGTAAAAAAAGGTGAAACAATCGCCCGAATGCATGGCCGTGCGGCGAGTTTGCTGACAGCGGAGCGGACGGCGCTGAATTTCATGCAGCGAATGAGCGGTGTGGCGACGATGGCGCATACATATTCTGAAGCGGTTCGCGGCACCGGTGCAAAAATCCTTGACACTCGTAAAACAATCCCCGCTTGGCGGATCCTTGATAAATATGCAGTAAAGACGGGTGGCGCTTGTAACCACCGCTTTGGGCTTTTTGACATGGCGATGATAAAGGACAATCACGCGCTCGCTGCCGGAAGCCTTACGAAAGCTGTGCAAAAATGCCGCGCGGAGATCGGTAAGCGCAATATCAAAATCGAAGTGGAAACGCAGGATCTGGAGACCGTAAAAGAAGCGCTCGCATGTGAAGGCGTGCACAGGATTATGTTTGATAATTTCACGCCGGAGCTGATGAAGGAAGCGGTAGAATTAGTCAATGGAAAAGTTGAGACAGAAGCGTCCGGTGGCATCACACTTGAAAATGTGCGTGCTTATGCGGAAACTGGTGTAGATTTTATTTCGATTGGCGCACTCACGCATTCAGTCAAAGCACTTGATATTTCGATGGATTTTGAATTAGCGAAGTAATGTCATTTCTTTGAAATGTATGTCCAATTAAATTTTAGGTAATTTTACAAGTGGCTGATATTCTAGATGCTCTGTGTACAGTGAGTTACGATCCTGAGCTGGAGTGCGTTATTTCGACGTGGCATGGCTACGCCTCCAGCAATCAGTTCCGTGCAATTTGTGAGCGTATATTAGAGACGATACAAAAGCATGGAGCAACCAAATCAATTAGCGATAACCGCGAAATGAGTATTATTTCAAAACCGGATCAAGATTGGATTCTTTCCGATTTTATGCCTCGATTACTTGAAACCGGCTATAATGCATCTGCAACCATACTACCCTTTAATCATTTCGCGAAAATATCCGTGGAAGAAATAGTTAATAAAATTAATGATAGAGAAATCCGGGTACGATACTTTACCAGGATTATAGATGCAAAGCAATGGATTAAAACAATATAATGTGCTAGATCCTGTTTAATGCTTTTCGAATGAGTATAAAGCCCTCCTTGCTTATCTTGTTTACCACCTTTCTTATTATCAAAAATCATGAAATTATTAAGGATATTCCTACTGTTCGCTTTCGTAAGCACGCCGGTTTTCGCGCAGGAGGCTTCGCTTCAGGCACGCCAGCAAAAGCTTTTAAAAACGGCACTCTCCTCCGGCCCAATGGTTGGACGCGCGGAAATGCGCGAAGTAATGCTGTGGGCGCAGACGACTCTCCCGGCAGAAGTTTTTGTTAAGTACTGGGAGCAGGGCAATCCGAAAGAAAAATTCCAGACAAATAAAGTTCAAACAATAGCAGCAAACGCCTTCACTGCTCATATGCTCGCAGACAAAGTGCAGCCGGGCAAAACATATGAATATGAACTCTTTGTTGGCGGGTTAGCTGTCAAGCGCGACTATCCTCTAACTTTTAAAACGCCGCCGCTGTGGCTCTACCGCACCGATCCGCCACAGTTTTCGTTTGCCTTTGGCTCGTGCCATTACTCGAATGACTCACTCTACGACAGGCCGGGAAGGCCATACGGCAATGATGCATCAATTTTTAAAAGTATTGCAGCGAAACGCCCGGATATCATGATCTGGGGCGGCGACAATATTTACCTGCGCGAGGCCGATTGGAACACGCGTACGGGCATCTATCACCGCTACACGCACAGCCGCGCCCAACCGGAAATCCAGCAACTTCTGGCGACCTCAAGCAACTACGCCATTTGGGATGATCATGATTTCGGCCCGAATGACTCTGACCGCGGATTCTGGAACAAAGAAACAACGCTCCAAGCTTTTAAAGACTTCTGGGCAAATCCGTCCTATGGCATGGAGAATTTTAAAGGCTGTGCCACGACGTTCGAATGGGGCGACGCGCAGTTTTTCCTGCTGGACAATCGCTATCACCGTTCACCGAATAATCTTGACGTCGGCGAGCGAACGATCCTTGGCCGTGAGCAAAAACGGTGGCTCATTGACGCGCTTGTTTCGAGCAAAGCGACGTTTAAAATTATCGTGATGGGCGGGCAGTTTTTAAATAATGTTGCGAAATGGGAAACTTACGCTACGTATCCCGACGAGCAGCTGGAGCTTTTAAAAATCATCAGCGATGAGAAAATTAACGGCGTGGTCTTTTTCTCCGGCGACAGGCACCACACAGAGATGTCGCGGCTGGAGCGCACCGGCACGTATCCGCTGACGGAATTTACCATTTCGCCACTGACTTCAGGAGTTTCTACAGTAGCTGAAAAAGAGGAAAATTTCACGCGTGTTGCGGGTACACTCGTTATGCAACATAATTTTGCGATTGTTTCATTTTCCGGGCCGTCAAAGGAGCGGGAGATGAAGGTTACAGTTTTTAATAAGGAAGGTGTAGAGCTGTGGAATCAGGTTCTAAAAGCAAGTGAATTGCGGTAGTTTCTTTAAAAGAAGGTCTTTAAAAAGCTAGCCCTGCTTTTTAAAAACAGGGCTTTTCTATTTTTAAGATTACTCAGCAGTAAATCTTCCCTCAGTTACCGCGATAGTGTTCGACGGATCATTCTGCATTACTGTCGAAAAGCTGAATGTTCCGCTGACTTTGGTGCCGTCGGCGCTTGTGATCGTTGTTGTTCCCGTTGTGGATTTCCCCTGGGAATACTGGCCTTTCAGCTCATAAGCAGAACTGGTTTTCAAATTATTCACCGTATACGTACCAACGGCAAATTCCTCTACTTTTAGGGTAATGTGCTCACCGGTGAGCTCATTTTTCAGACTGATAAAATTCCCCTGCGAATTTGTGTAAGCGTCGCTCTTCATCGCAAGCCATTGTCTTCCGTTAATTTTCGCCGCACCCGGAGCGCCGATAGCAGCCCGCACCAGCACATATTCCTCACCAACACTCTGCTGATTTACCTTTTTAATATGAAGCGTATCGGCAGTTGATTTTAAAATCTGGAGCGTGTCCGGGGTTGGCGGCACACCGGCAACTGGATTCGTCCAGAGCTTCACAAGATGCTTGTTGTCACTGGTCAGCGACCATGTGTCTTCCTCGGTATAGGTTGAGCTTGTGGGTACGGAATATTTTCCATCATCGGTGAATGTGATGAGTTTGTCATTATATTTCAGCCCGTTATTCACCTGCCCGTTCACTTTTCCCTTGCCAAAGAGCCAGGTAGTGTGGAGATTTCCTTTTTAAAATTGCCGGAATTGTTTCCGCCGCCATTGTTCGGGTCCGTTGGGTTTGCTTCATCCTTTGCGCATCCCGATACAACTCCTATCATCACACATCCGGCGAGCAGCATTTTAAAAGATAGTGTCATCATCCTTCCTCCTATTTGGGTAATACATATCGAATTCTCCCAAAGTTATGCTTGCTGCAGTTTTTAAAAAATCCCGAATTTCCGGAATTCTTACCAAATGTTAATTTTTTTTAACAACATTTTAAGCGCAACTTTTAAAAACCATGAACCGTATCTTCACCTACATACTCCTCAAAAAGACGAAGGGCTTCCCGTAGTAGCAACGGGAAGCCCTTTTTCATTTTTTTAAAATCCTTTTAAAAAGAATCCACTCCCTCACTTTCTACTTTCACATGAGAATTGCGCACTGCCAGTTCAAAGTTTTTAAAAAACTCCTCTGCTGAGATTTTCCCGTCAAGATAAAGGAAATGTCCCGTATATCGCTGACGATAGAGCCACGACGTGATAATGCGCACTTCGTCCACTTCCAGCTTCGAATATTCAATCGAAACCTGTTCGCCCGAAAAATACTCCTTTTGAAAAACCTTTTTAAAACGCGCAAGCGGCGCTTTACGGCCGATAGTTTCCTGGTGAATTAATCGCCCGGCTTTTATAAAAAAGAGCTCAACCGTTTTCTCGCGTTCGCTTGCAGGAAGAATGAGCACAAGATTGTTATAATTCAACGCAGCCGGGACCTCGCCCGGGCGCGACAGCAAACGCTTCACTTCAAAAATCCTGTTTCGGATTTTCGCTGCTGTTTCAAAGTCCAGCCGCTCGGCGCATTCGTGCATTTCGCGCTCCATGTGCTCAACTAACCCATTCTGCAGCCCGCTTAAAAACGAGCGCACCTTGGCAACCTCTATATGATATTCGTCCGTAGTCTGAATGCCTGCACACGCGCCGCCGCACCGCTCCATCTGATAATAAATACACGCATGCTCACGGCTATTCGATTCAAAATCTTCATCACAGATACGCAGTTTGAACGTTCGCTGAACTGTGTCCACGATATCTTCCACCAGCTCACGGTTTTTAAAAGGACCAAAATACTCCGCGCCATCAGCTTCAATCGCATAGGCAAATTCCAGCCGGGGAAAATTATCCTGCACGGTGAGTTTTAAAAACGGGTAGCGTTTCAGCTTTTTCTGAAGCGTGTTATAATTTGGCTTGTGCGTTTTAATTTCCTTTGATTCCAGCAGCAACGCACCAAGCTCGGTGTCCGTCACTTCCCAGTGAATCGAATGGACAAGCCTCACCATTTCTGCTATTTTCGGCTCATGCGTCGCACCCGGCTGAAAATACGAGCGAACGCGGCTTTTCAAAGATTTCGCTTTGCCGATATAAAGAATTCCCTCATCGCGCCCACGCATATAATACACGCCCGGCTCATCCGGCACTTTATCCAAAAAAGGTTCAAGGCGCTTCTGCTCACGTGTGCGGGTTTTTACGCCGATGAGTTTGGTTTGCAGCGCGAGAATGTCGGAAAGCGTTTCCGCATCATGTTCGTCGTGCGCGTGGTTTAAAAGTTCGAGGAGCACGCGTGCGGTTGTCATCGTATCGCCCAAAGCGCGGTGCCGTGCGGGATTGTGAATGCCGTAATGTTTTGCAAGCGCACCAAGGTTTTTCTTCATTTCGCCCGGAAGCAGGCGACGTGCAAGCTTCACCG
>DASPKH010000253.1:0-4773 GCA_035628175.1 Patescibacteria group bacterium | reverse complement strand
ATCCCGCCAACCGTTCTCGTTCCAGCTGAGCCACCAAGGGTAAATGATATTTCGGTGCTGTCATAGGCTGCTATGATCACTGTCTGGCTTGGCAAATGTAAACCACTAAATGCTCCGCCTGTAAGATCGGCATATGAAGCTACAATATACTCACTACCAAGAGATGAGACGGGCAGAGCTATAAAGCTGTCACTTGTGTATATATAGCGCGAAACTCCATATACGATAATTGGCACGTCAGCGTACACATGTATACCCCGGCCTTTCCCGTCTGTAAATGATTCGTCTTCAGATTTTGCGCTGCCGGGCATTCCGTTACTTTCATACGGTTGGCCTTGGCCCGGTGAAAGTATAAAGTCAATAATATCACCTGGCTTTGTGGTTTTAACTTGCTTCAGCCCCAGACCTGGTATCTCTAAAGTACATTGTGCAGATACCTCGCACGCTACATATATCTTTAAAGAAGAATTGCCACCTTGTTCAGGATAGCTGACTGGAAAGGAAAACCAGAAGTCTGTACCTTCTGTGCCGTTTGCGAACCTGTTGGACTGTGCTGTAGCCATAGGTGCTACGACCGAAAGCATCAATGCAGTAAAAATCATCGTATATAATTTATTCATCGGCTACCCCCACTTTTGTAAATAAGAACAACTTAACAAATAGCTATTCTATAATAATATTAAACATACTAAAAGATTACAATCTTCGTGCCGGTTTTTAAGAATAGTAAAAATTATTATTCTAAATGATTTAGTTCAATTATAAAATAAAAAAGTGTGTAATTCATTTCACACTGTGAAAAAAACTACACACTTTCTTAAAAAAAATTACTATTATAACACTATTCGTACATATCCTCTTCGTCATCGCCCTGGTAGTCAGCAAGCGCTTCCTGCACAGAATCGTAATAGTCAAACAAAAGGTCCAGCTGCGAGATCCTCAGCAGGCGCTGCGTATGCTCATTAGCTCCGACAATTGCTACCGGCGCATCATGTTCACGCATTTGTCGGCTGGCCAGTAGTAAAGCGCCGAGGCCGTGACTGTCCACAAATTCCACATTGGAAAGATCAAGGATAAGCGCCTTTATATTTGGCTGGCTCACAATCAGCATCTCGGCTTTTACGTCCGGTGCCGTTATACCGTCCAAACGGGTTTCTTTCAGTGTAAAAATGACAATATCATCGTCCTGTTCGATTGTAAAACGCATAGGATTTCTCAGTATATAGATGAAACACAACTTTCCCCAGCATGTCTTCTAAAAGATTGTTAAGAAGATTCGCAGCAAATATCCGAAGAAAACCTGTACCCGACAACCATAAATTTTTCGTAATTTTCAATTCTGATGCTGAAACTACCTTTTTAAAATGCATGCCTGACATTTCACCGCAGAAAATCCTCGTTATCCGGCTCAGCTCTATGGGCGATATTGTGCTGACAACAGCATTCGTCCGGCAGCTTCGCGCGCAGTTTCCCCAAGCTGAAATTCATTTTCTTGTCGGCAAGCGTTTTAAAGAAATACTAGAATGTAATCCGCATATTTCCAAAATCATTGAATATGATCATTCATTACAAAGACAGGAAATTCTCGTTTTTAAAAAAGACTTTGTAAAAACCTTGTCTTTTAAAAAATATGATGTTGTGATTGACCTGCAGCGCAATCTGCGGTCGTGGGAATTCCGGCGGGGATTAGCTAAAAAAGTTTTAAAAGTCGAGAAAGCCCGCTTTGAAAAAATTGCGCTTGTACGTTTTAAAAAGAACTTTTTTAAAAACACAACTATTGCCGAACGCTATCGGAGAACAGCTGCCGAACTCGACATACAGGACGATGGCCGCGGATTAGAACTCTGGCTGCCCGAAGAAAGAAAAGGGGAAAAGGGAATAGGAAGAACAAAGCATCGAAAAGAAAATTATCCACCCGAATCAAAGCCGCATCATGTATTACGTATTACGCATTACGCGTCACGGGTCACCAGAATCGCTATCGCTCCCGGCGCACATCATTTTACGAAACGCTGGCCGCTGGAAAAATTTGCTGAATTGGCAGAAATGCTTTTTAAAAAGTATTCATGCGAGATCGTACTTTTGGGCAGTGTGGCCGACAAGGAAATTTGCAGGAAAATAAGTGAAAAGCTTTCCTTTATAGCGATTGACAGGTCCGACGCTACATCTGTTTTCGATACAGCGCGTGAACTTGATGCCTGTGATGTTTTAATTACAAACGACACTGGCGTGATGCATATTGCTGCTGCACGGCGGATCCCCGTTGTGGCAATATTTGGTTCGACGGTCACGGCGTTTGGTTTTGCGCCGTTCCGTGTGGAAAACCGTATTGTGGAAGTGAGCGATCTGCCGTGTCGCCCGTGTACGCATATCGGGCGCGCAGAGTGTCCGCTTGGGCATTTTAACTGTATGAACCTTATTGCACCAGACACGGTTCTAAAAAGTGTGGAAGAATTATTTTTAAAGAACATTGACTTTTAAAAAAACTTTCGCTTGATTTGTACACAAGTGACGGAGCTTGGCGCAGTTTTTGCAGCGCCTCACCAGTGGAAAAGAGTTTTTAAAAAACGAACGAACAAATGGAAAAAATTGGAATTGCCCTCATTGGCGCAGGAAACGTTGCGCAAAATGTTCACCTGCCTATTTTAAAAAAGCTTCCTAATGTAAATCTCATCGCCGTATGTGATCAGAATAAATCCCATGCGCGCGCTATTGCAGAGAAATTTAATATCCCGAACGCGTGTAAATCTATCGAAGAACTGCTGGAAATAGAAGGAATACAGGCGGTGGACGTCTGCGCAACGACGTCAGCTCATGCCGAGATCGCGATTGCGTGCATGGAGCGTGGCAAAGATATTCTTGTAGAAAAGCCCCTCGCGCGCACCTTTGAAGAAGCAAAGCTGATCGCTGATGCTGCCGATAGATTTGGTGCAAAGCTTATGGTCGGTATGAACCACCGATTCCGCCCGGACAATATGATGCTGAAATCAGCTGTAGAAAACGGAGAACTCGGTAGTATTTTTTACGTGAAAGCGGGAATTATCCAGCAACGCTCCAGTCAGCAGAAATGGCTCAGCAAGGCAGATGTGTCCGGTGGCGGTGTGCTGATAGACCTTGGCATCGTGATGGTCGATCTTATTTTGTGGCTGTATAATTTCGCTGATGTGCGTTCCGTGAATGCGAGCATGTACCACCACCAGACGAAGTCTGTGGAAGATGTGGTGATCGCGACGATAAATTTTGAAAACGGCAGCGTGGCAACGCTCGAGGCAAGCTGGTCGCTTATGCGCCCGGAAGACTTATATTACTGCAATGTCTTTGGTAAAAAGGGAAGTGGCTATACGGCTCCATTCCGGCTCGTACAGAAAAAAGAAGGCGAGTTTTTCACTATGGGAGCGGCGGGTTTGCAGCCGGGAATTTACTATGGCAAATCGTATGAAAACGAACTGAAACACTTCATCAATGCTGTTTCTGGCCATGTCCCAATTGTGTCTACAGGGCACGAGGCTGTCGAGCGGATGCGCATTATCGAGGCGCTGTACCAGAGTGCGCGTGAAGAGCGGGAAATTGTACTGGAATAGTTTTTCTAAGTGATGAGTGTGAATTTAAAAAACCTCTTTTGAAAATGTTTTAAAGAGGTTTTTATTTTTAAGGTCATTGCCAGAATCGAATTCTGCGCCATGTGTCGATTGTGAATACTTTTGACGCATCATTCTGTCTTATGATTGCTACATTGTAGGATCTCCTCACAATCGCGGCTTTTAAAAACTTGAAATACAAACATACACAAATTCTCCTTCTGCTTAACATCCGCCGAATTTTCCAAATTCGCAATAAACACAACGGAAATTCTCCAAACGTGATGAGCGTGCCCATAATATTCATTATCTCCATGCTTGAATTTCCCGACATGAACGCCATATTAATCGTTGCGTTAAATATGGCGCAGAACAGGATACTGCCGTGCGAGAAATTATACAGCCATGTCAGCAGGATACTTCTCGTCAGCAAACCGAAAATCAGCCGATGATCCGCCAACAGCTTTTTCACATAGCCCAGTCTGTAGAGCAAAAGCATAAGCCAAGCAACGTCATGCCAGAATGCGCCCAGTGTCATTCTTTTAAAAGGATCATACAAACGCGCATTGTCCTTTCGAAATGCCCCATAAAGATCGCCGCGGGAATTGGCCTGAAGCCACCCAGTCCATGGTGAAAAGTCAGCATCAGCAGATTTCATAAACCGGGGTGCGGCAGGCAGAGCGGTGCCAAGATTATTCAGGAACTTGCGCAAGTAGGCAAGAATATATAAGGTTATTACACTGCATTTTGGTGATCACCCTTGTAAGACTTTTTTAAAGAAAGTACTACAAAATTTAGTGAATATTTATAAGGATAACATAACTTTTATCAAAAATTGATTTCCGGGCAAGCTGTACTGTAAATGCAAGGAGATAAAAAAGCCCCCTGCATTACAGTATTGTAAGACAAAGGGCTTTATCATAAAACGGTTTTTTATTCAGCTACTTCATAGCCATTTTCTTCCATATTATCTTCACCGTTTCCATCAGCGACAACGAGTTCGGATTCTTTAGCATTAGGCTTAGGGACAGTATAACGGTCGTCGCGCTTTTTAAGGCGGGTAGCAAGCTTTAGAGCTTCTTTAATATTGTCCGTGCAGTCTGTGATAAAAGCGCCTGTTTTAGCATGTTTTACAACATAGCGAAGGGCTTCCATCTCATCTTCGATCACTTTTACTTTGCGCTTTTCCGGGTGC
>DASPKH010000252.1:0-3780 GCA_035628175.1 Patescibacteria group bacterium | reverse complement strand
CAATATCCGCCTCTGAGGCTTCGCCAGGGCCATTCACTACACAGCCGAGAAGTGCAATTTTTACCGGCTTCTTAATTCCTTTTAAAGCAGTCTCCAGTTCAGCTGTTATTTTAAAAAGATCTACTTCCAGGCGGCCGCAGGTTGGACAGGAGATGATTTCAATTGAGCGCTGTGCAAGTCCAAGGGAACGGAGGATTTCCTTTCCTACTTCTACTTCATTTTCAGGCTCATCTGTTAGTGAAACACGCAATGTATCGCCAATTCCTTCAGCAAGCAGTGTTCCGATTCCCACAGAAGATTTAATTGTACCAACACGTGTTGTTCCAGCTTCTGTCACACCCAGGTGAAGAGGGAAGTCCGTGCGCTCGGCAAGCATTCTGTACGCTTCAATCATCAGGCGAACATCAGTTGACTTCACAGAAATTATCACGTCATCAAAACCAAAATCTGCTGCAATTTCGGCATGTCGCATCGCACTTTCAAAAAGTGCTTCCGGTGTAGGATATCCGTGCTTTTTTAAAATATCATCCTCTAATGAACCTGAATTCACACCGATACGGATCGGGATTTCACGCTCCTTTGCTTTTGTGAGTACTTCTTTAATGCGTTCATGAGAACCTATGTTGCCAGGATTTATTCGGACTTTCGCAACACCCGCTTCAATTGCGCGGAGGGCAAAAATGTGGTTAAAATGAATATCTGCGACAATCGGAATAGTGGTTTGCTTTACAATTTCCTTAATTCCTTCAGCAGCATCCCAATCATTAATTGTTATGCGAACGATGTCAGCGCCCGCTTCCTGACACCGATTCACCTGCGCAACTGTAGCTTTTACATCACCAGTTTTGGTTTTCGTCATGGTCTGCACGCTCACAGGAGCGTTGCCGCCGACAGGTACATTGCCAACCATTACCTGACGGCTTTTGCGCCTTTTAAAAGGGTAAACAACATAATTTTCGTGAGCTTCCACGCCGTTACCGATGATAGGAAGCGAAATATCTGAATTCATAATTGTGTGATTTCTTTTAAAAACTTTTTAAAGGTGAATTTTACATCGGTTAGAATGTAAAGTTAATCAAGTCGCTTGCTAACTTCAAATAAAATATTCTTCTCACGGGCAGTCAGCGCCTGGTACCCAACCTGATTAATTTTGTCAAGTATTTCATCTACCTGGGTTTGTGTGATTTCTTCACCTTCAAATTCATACGTACGTTCACCTGTTGCATTGCGTTTGGCTGTGCGCTCTTCATGATGCACCATACGCAGCGGCGATCGTTTTAAGGGCTGCACTGTAGGATTTTGCCGTTTTGTAAAGAAACCTGCGATTTTGTCGCCAAGTAAATAAATACCCGCCTTGTCGCCGAATTTTAAAAGCAGGAAGCCCGTTAGACCTCCACCGAGATGTGCAAAATGTGCTACACCTGAGCCTCGTCCAAAAATACCGGAGAAAAGGTCAATACCGATAAAGATCATAATAAGGTATTTCGCAGGGATCGGGATAAAAAATGGGAACATCATGATCGGGCGGTCTGGGAACATCATTGCAAATCCAATGAGAATGCCGTTGATCGCACCCGACGCACCTATCACCGAACCTGCACTTCCAGGGAGAAGATAGCCGACAAGCAAATGGGCAATACCCGCACCAATGCCGGAAAGCAGGTAGTACGTGACAAATCGACGTGTACCCCATGTGTGCTCCAGCTCCATACCAAACATCCACAGCGCGAACATGTTAAAGAAAATATGCCCGAAGTTAGCATGAAGAAACTGGTATGTAATAAACTGCCATGGGTAGAGCTTCCCGCTCATCAATGGATGAAGAGCAAGATATTCGGAAAGAGCTGGCCCCAATAACTGCTGAACGAAAAAAAATACAACATTGATGATGAGCAGTGCTCTGATCGCTGGCGGGAACATGCCCGAGCCACCGCCTACATTGAATCTGCCGGAACTTTGAAAACGGTTCATTGAGGATGTGATTTTTAAAAAGCCTTTAAAAAATGGTTTTAAAAGCTAACACGGATTTCAAAAAATTAGTGTCTTTTGAGACGGCAGAATGCCCGCAACATTGCTTTACGAGGCGTTTTAAAAATGAAAACCGGAAATTGGAAAATAAATCTGTACTTTTCAATTTCCAATTACACATTTTTAAATTATTTCTCCAGAGCTTTTACGCCCGGAAGCTCTTTTCCTTCAAGGAATTCCAGTGAAGCCCCACCACCAGTAGAAACATGCGTTACGTCGTTTTTTAAACCAAACTGCGCAATCGCTGCAGCGGAATCGCCCCCACCAACGATAGTAATTGCACCTTCCTTTGTTGCGTCTACAAGTGCTTCTGCAACAGCTTTGGTGCCATGGGCGAAACTTTCCATTTCAAAAACGCCCATTGGACCATTCCAGATGATGGTTTTTGAAGCTAGAATTTCACTTTTAAAAAGGTCCACAGTTTTCGGGCCGATGTCCATTCCCATCATATTTGTTGGAATATTTTGCACATCTACGGTTTTTGTCTGCGCTTCGTTTTTAAACTCATTTGCTGTAATTACATCCACCGGAAGGAGAAGTCGAACACCCTTTGATTTGGCTTCTTTTAAAAGCTCGGCAGCCAGTTCCACTTTGTCTTCTTCAAGAATTGATTTTCCGATTTCTAAACTCTGCGCCTTATAAAATGTAAACATCATGCCGCCACCAATTAAAATTGTATCACATTTCGGCAAAAGCTGGCGAATGACGTCAATTTTTCCAGAAATCTTCGAGCCACCGAGAATTGCCATAAATGGACGCTTCGGATTTTCAAGCGCACCACCGAGATAATCCAATTCCTTTTTTAAGAGATTTCCTGCTGCAGTTTCTTTGATGAATTTCGTAATTCCTTCCGTGCTGGCATGTGCCCGGTGCGCAGTTCCGAAAGCGTCATTTACATACATATCGCCGAGGGCTGCCAGCTTTTTTGAAAATTCCGTGTCATTGGCTTCTTCTTCGGCATAGAAGCGGAGATTTTCAAGTAGTACTACATCGCCGGATTTTGCTGATTTGATCACTTTTTCAGCTTCATCGCCTATGCAATCAGTTGCAAAATGAACGTTAGTATGTAAAAGATTTTGCAAATAGTTAGCTACAGGCTGAAGTGAATACTTTTCGTTGCGTTTCCCTTTAGGACGGCCCAGGTGTGACATAAGGATGGGAATTCCACCAGAGTCCATAATTTTTTTTATGGTTGGAAGCGATTCTACAATGCGCGTATCATCGGTGATTTCTAAAGTATCATCGAGAGGAACATTGAAGTCTACGCGAACGAGGACTTTTTTGCCATTGACATCGAGATTTTCTAAAGAAGTAATCATAGCTTTAAGAGGAATAGGGTTCTTTTTAAAATGTTTTTTTAAAAGAAAATACCCCGCCCGCCTTAAAGCAAGTGAGGTATTTCAAATATAGTCAAATGTCTATTTTAAATTATTTCAATTTTAAAACCAGGTCAAGAAGGCGGTTTGAGTAGCCAAACTCATTGTCATACCAGCCAACGATCTTCACGAGATTCCCGCTAACCATTGTGCTGTCGGAATCAAAAATGCACGAGTGTGGATTGCCAACGATGTCGCCTGAAACAAGCGGCTCGTCTGAATACTCAATAATTCCTTTCATTGAGCCCTGCGCTGCGTTTTTAAAAGCGTTATTAATTTCTTCTTTTGAAACTTCCTTTGAAACGATTGCAGTAAAATCTGTAAGAGAGCCATCCGGGACAGGAACACGAACGGCGAATCCGTCAATTTTGCCCTT
>DASPKH010000251.1:0-6775 GCA_035628175.1 Patescibacteria group bacterium | reverse complement strand
TTTGAAAAATAATAGTTACAACACTGTTTACAAAATTATTTACAAGGTATTCTTAGGAATTTTAATAATTTATTGCGGAATTTTCCATTTAAAAAAGAATTTGTAACTAATTTCGCGCATTACGGTTCTTTTCTTTAGATTCATACAATCAATGACACAGAAAACGAAAGTTTCCCAATATACAGACCAAACTGATGAAGAGCTTTTCCTGCTCGTGCAAAAGCAGGATGAAGATGCATACAGAGCATTGTATAGGCGCTACAGCAAAAGGCTTTTTGCATATTGCCTCCGTGTAGTCGGCAGGCGTGACATTGCCGAGGATGCTTTCCAAACTATCGCTATGATCATTTATGAAAAACGGGATTCTTTTACCGGTGGCAGCTTTGCTTCATGGCTTTTTACGATCGCACGGCATACGTGCATCAAGGCCTCTCAGCGACAGCAGCATACTACCGCAATGACGACAGTGCTTGAAGATAATGACACGCTTCCAGCTAATAATTCTGAAAATTCGGATGTTTTCATGAGTGAGGCGCTCCAGAAAGCAATTGTAAAACTTCAGCCTGAATTCCGTGAGGCACTCGAGCTTCGCTATATGAATGAGCTTTCCTACGATGAAATTGCCGCAGCGCTGGGTATTAGCCTTTCACTTGCAAAAGTACGGGTTTTCCGCGCAAAACAAATGCTCCAGGGACTTTTAAAACCATATATCAATGAGCTTTAATAGTTTATAAAATTTTTACGCGTAAGCAATATATTACTGACTACAAATTACAACAATGACAAACGAAGAACTTTTAGCAAAATATCTTGAGGATTCGCTCAGCAGGGGCGAACGCGCTGAGTTTGACAGGCTGGTCAGCTCTTCGCCTGAATTTGCCCGGGATGTGCAGGAGCTTTCAAAGATCGAAGGCCTTTTAAAAAGCAACCCAGGACTTTCCGCCGTTCCTGCTTCAGACGATTTCCTTGCCAGTGTGGAAAATTTGGTAACGGACAAGATACATCACGACAAGCATCACTCCTCCAGTACAGCTACTACTTTTTCAAAGATACTTTCCGGCATGTGGATTGTTCCAATACTGATGCTCATCGGCATCGGCGCATTTTTCCTGCTGCGGAATACGGATACACAAGTGCCACAGCAACCACCTGTCGCAGACCAGCCGGTGATTCCACAACAGCAGCCGATGATTCCACAACAGCAGCCGCAACCTGAAATACAATCAGAAACTTCAATACCTGAGCCTTCGGCCAATCAAAGTAGTATTCCTCAAATTCAGTCCGAACCTCAACAGCCAGCACAGGTGCGTACTCCCGATCAAGTGGAGGCCACTGTCAGTAGCACCCAGTCAAACGACAGAGCACTGTATGATAAAACCCTCGAGAAGCTAGGCACCGCTCGCGAAAAAGGCAACAGGGCAACAGAGGCTGCACTTTTAAAACAAATGGGCATTCTTGCGCTGAGACTTGGCAATATTCAGGAAGCAAAAATGTACCAGCGCGACGCCATCGCTCTTGCCCGCTCGCTAAAGCTTGTGGAACTAGAAGGGGAAGCAATGGGTGAAATCGGGCTTGTATACAAAAAAGAAGGTGACCTTGGGTCAGCACTTGATGGCTTTAAAAAAGCAATCGATATTTTAAAAGGCGCAGGCAAAAACCCTGAACGCTGGGAGAAGGAGTTGAAAGAGATTCAGCCGTAGAACTGGATAATTTTCTGATAAAAGCTCTGCCTTTTTTACAGGGCAGGGCTTTTTGCCGTTATTCGCTAACTGCTCAATAATAGAATGGAATGATCAAACTTGCGTTGTACTTCAGTACCTGTGCATGATTAAGGCTGTAAATCTTCTCACAATATTTAAAGCACAGCATGAGGAAAAGAAATTTTTTTTCATTGGTATGGCGCTCTATGAGATTAGTTGGTGATGATGAGGGTGCGCTCAATAGATTCTTTTCCATTGCTCAGACAAAGGATGTATGTACCTGAAAAGAGATTGAAGAGGTTAGGTATAAATTGGATCTTGTGCTCACCTCGTTCGAGCATACCTTTATACAGCGTTCCCAAATGTTTACCCTGGTGTGAATAAAGAGTAAGGGAATAGTGTGTGGTTTGTGCAATTTGAAGTGGTATAATACTAGTCCCGTCCATTAATAAGGGTTGACCTCAAAGACCACTCCATTGCTCCCATACGTACGCACAGGCTCCGGTTCCGGTGGCATCCCATTTTGTATTTCTGGGTAGATATTTCCTTCAGCGTCAGTATAATCAGTAATGCCATCGCCGTTGAAGTCTCCCCGCCTGATATTTCCTGTTTTCCATGTAAAAACATTTTGTGTATCTCCGGGAAAACGGTTCAGCCACGTATGTACTCCTTTTGATGTTGAAACCACAATAGCATTTTGGCCATTATAACAATTAGGAAGAAACGAAATTCCATCTTTATTGGTGATACCATCCTCCACGCCACCATTCTTTCAGCATCGGGGTTTCTCCTGTTGATTTCGTAGGCTCACTTCCGGCGCGTGACTGTGCTTGTAGTGCGGTGATGGTAAGCCATAGCAGAAGTATGGCTGTTTTTAAAACAATTTTCATAATGTACTGCTCCTTTTAAAAAGGTTTGTGTTCTTTCAATTACTACACCGTCATTGAGATCCCGCCCGGGAAATGTGTGCCCGGGGATTCCTCTTCTGAAGCGCCTCGGCAGTATATCATATTTACCTCATAGCCACTGCGCTCCAGGCCTATTTTTAAGAGTATGGTGCGCTCGAGAAGGATGGCAGCGGTCTCCGGAGTCGTGGTGAGATGAAGCGTGATACGATTGTCGTGCAGCGTGCCATCTACGCTTGCCTCCCCAAGCTTTGGTAGGTGCAGTAGAAAAGAAAAAACGGAGATCGTGCTCTTCCCTTTTTTGAACCTTTTAAAACGAATGCGCCACAGGTGAAACTCGCTGTCACCCGCCATCAGCATCAGCGCGAAAAGCGGAAGGCCGGAAGCCGCAGCGTACAGGTTCACAATATTTTTTGCTTCTATCAATGCGAACAGTTCACCCGCGCTTTTTAAGATCTCATCGCTGAATTTATCCTGTTGCACAAGAATTTCTTTTAGTAGTGGAAGAAGTTTATCCACTGCCATCATTCCATTTGTAAAAAGATGCTGTAACCTGCCAGAAAATCCCTGCGGAACTTCATCTGAAAGGAGCTTTTTGCAAAGTTCGCTGAACGCTTCATGTGCATACTGAAAAAAAGACCAGAGTTTTTTAAGAGCGGTCTCCGTCAGCGGGGTCCCGGCGCTTTGCATCTGGAGCAGGGTTTTCAGCACTTCCTTTTCCGGGAACTGTGAGTTGATATTTTTTAAAGCTGAAAACACCTCGCGTAGTTTGTCAAATTCCACAAAAGCTGCGCCCTTCATTGCTTCTTTTAAAAGAGCAATATTCTCATCGTCAATTGGAAGTCCAAGCAACCGCAACATTTCAGCAAGTTTTGTTTTCTCACCCGTGGCTGGGATCCCTATTGCTTTAAAAAAAAGTTTTCCTTCTGTCGAAAGCACGCGCAGCATGAGTTCTGTCCCTGCATGGAAGCCCCCCGCGATCTGCGCTTCAAGCGTTCCACCCGGCACATTCAGTAGGAAATTTTCTCCGCCCAGCGCCTCCAGAATTGTCGCCCGCAGCATCTCACCATTTTTAAAAACTGCAGGCTTCTGTGTGTGATGCTGGTGTGGTGTAAGATTTTTCTGTTGCTGCGTGTCCTGCTGCGATACAATCACATCGCGCACGGGTGTAATATTTTGGATACTTTTCATCATGTTTCCCGTGTTTAGGGAGAAAAGAGCCGATTATTTCTTTAAAAATGCTATTTTTGTAGCTCTCTGACAACAATTTTTTAAAAGCGACAAAATTTCTGCGCATTTACCGCGCACTCTATAACTTTAGGAAATTCTGCGATATGATCAAAAGCATGACCGGCTACAGCCGCATTGAAACATCGGAAAACGGCGTTACGGCGCTCGTAGAGATCCGCACCGTTAATGGCAAAAATCTTGACATCTCTCCCCGTATCCCCAAAAGCCTTCAGCATAAGGAAATTGACATCCGCGAAATGATCCGCCATGCGCTCATGCGTGGTTCAGTTTCCGTCAATGTAACGGTGGAAACAGTGAGCGAGGAATCGCATCTTGTCACGCTAAATGAAGAAAAAGCTGCGGCATATTTTGCTGAGATTGACAAATTGCGCAAAAAATTTAAAATGCGCGATGCCGTAAAGCTCGACCACCTAATGAATTTCACCGACATGTTTGAAAAAAATGTGATCGAGGAAGATTATTCTAAACAGTGGAATATTGTGCAGAAAACGCTTCGCTCTGCTCTCATTTCTCTCGACAATATGCGTAAAAATGAAGGCCGCGAGCTTGGCAAGGACATTCGTGCACGCATCGGTAATATCGAGCGAGATCTCGACAAAGTAGAAAAGCTCGCCGAAAAACGTGTTCCTGTAGAACGTGAGCGCCTCCGCGCCCGTATTGCACAGCTTTTTGAAAGCGATGAAATTGACGAGCAGCGCCTTCAAATGGAAATTATCATTGTTGCCAATAAGCTCGATATTTCCGAAGAGATCGTTCGCCTGCGCAGCCACATTAAATTTGCTGTAGAGGTAATGAACTCTAAAGGCCACGAGTCTATTGGCCGCCGCCTGAATTTTATTCTCCAGGAAATGCATCGCGAGATCAATACTATCGGCTCAAAAGCTGATGATGCGGGGATTTCGCAGATTGTTGTGGCAATGAAAGAAGAGCTGGAGCGCCTTCGCGAACAAGTTCAGAATATTGAGTAATTTTTTAAATCGTGCTTTTTAAAAGACTTTGTGGAAACAGTAACAGAACAAATGGCAGCGGGAACAACAGGAAAGAAACCTTTTAAAAAGCACCTGATCGTGCTGTCGGCCCCAAGCGGAGCAGGCAAAACGACCATCGCGCATTACCTGCTTGCGCGCTTTCCCGAGAAACTCCGCTTTTCCGTTTCCGCCACCACACGTGAAATGCGGCAGGGCGAAGTGAATGGTGAAGATTACCATTTTATCAGCCGCGAAGAGTTTTTACAAAGGATCGAAGCGGGTGCGCTTATAGAATATGAAGAGATTTTTGGCAATTTTTACGGAACTCTGCATTCAGAAGTGGATGAAGCAATTGCAAACGGTGAGTTCCTGATTTTTGATGTGGATGTGAAAGGCGCTCTTTCACTACGCCGTGCATATCCCGAAGACTCCATGCTGCTCTTTATCGCACCGCCTGATATGGATGTGCTCGAAAAACGACTTCGTTCGCGCCAGACCGAATCCAACGAACAAATCGAGATACGTCTGAAACGTGCTCATATGGAAATGCTTGAAAAGGATAATTTTGATGAGATAATTGTCAATTCAGATTTAAATCAATCCTGTTCTGAAGCTGAAAAGATTGTACAGGCATGCTTCGGCGAGATATAAATCTATTTTTGATAACTTCAGTTTTAAGGCAGGTTAAAAAAAAAACCTGCCTTTCTTCTTGAATCACAAGAAAAACCTTTACCACTCGCTGATCCCACTAATAAACCAGTTCTCTCCGATCTTCACTGTCGAAAAAGTCATAATCCGAAAATAATCAAACTCTACTTTTAAAAACTGTTCGCTGCCTGAAACAACGCTTGCAGATACATTTGTGATCGGCATATTGTTGATAAGCCGGCCAATGCGCGCTACTTCGTCATACATTTCCACTTTTTCTATCGCCAGATATCTTTCTCCTTTTGGCTTAGCGAGGATTTGCGCAGCAGCAGACGCATTATTGGTATCAAGTTCTTTTTTAAAAAGATAGACTGCGCCAAAAGGCGAATTCTGATCGGCTTTTAGTGGCACGGGCTTCGGTTCTGCTCCAATGCGAAAAACTTCACAACCGTTCAAAAGCAGTGAAAAAGATAAGAGAACTATAAATTGAAGAAGTCGCATGTTTCCCTAATAGCCTCTAAAAGTGTCGGGCCCGCGCCCTCAAACGGATGAACTGCACCAAACGTGTGTCCTGTTTTGGGAATAATTTTTAAAACTGAGGCCTGATTCGCTGTTGCCAGTTTATGCGCCTCGCGTACATTCACCGTTACGTCCTGCTCGCCGTGAATAATCTTCACCGGCATTCTTAAAAGCGCAAAGTTTTTTACAACATCCAGCTCTTCTGCATGCTGCTCAATCTCGTCAAGATACGAAACCTTCATTGTAAACATCTGTTTCGTGCGCGCGTTCTCCATTTCGATATATCCTGCTTCGCGCCACGCTTTTTTCTGACGTTCCGTGTAGCGGTCAAACGTAGATACAGAATTCCAGAGGACAAGTTTTATAATATCTTCACACCGGGCTGCCGTCAAGATCGCAACGCCGCCGCCACGAGAATGCCCCATCAAAAATATCTCACCGCTCCAGGTTTTAAAACATTCTGAGTAGGGCGCAAGTTCGCCCCTTTTAAAAGCCTGAATAATCTCCAGCGCTTCGGAAACTTCCCGCGAGATTGTATTCCGCGAAAACGTTTCGTTATTGCTCATGTCCTTTTCGCCAACGTTCACACCATTGAGCGAAAAGTTGAAATTCACAGCAATCGCGTTTTTTAAAGCAAACTGCTCAGACACAAACGGGAAAAATCCCCAGTCTTTAAAACCTTTAAAACCATGCAGCACGATGACAGCAGGTTTTAAAACCCCATCATCTCTGAAACGAATATCGCCTTCGTTCACATCCCCAAAGGAGTTTTTAAAAAGAAATG
>DASPKH010000250.1:0-5616 GCA_035628175.1 Patescibacteria group bacterium | reverse complement strand
TTTCTTTATAAGGCGTTAAATTTAGCATAAAAAAAGCAGGTTGCCGCGTAACAACCTGCTTTATAATTTCTGAAAACCCTTTAAAGCCATTTTTCAACTTTATAATTTCCCATACCACATCATATTTTCAAGCGTTGGCTGCGGGCTACCGCCTTCGGGTTCCATCGTCACGGCAAATGCTTCCGGCCCATCAATTGTTTTCATCTTCTGAATTCCAACCGAATCTGCTTTGAAAACGCCTTCATTCACAGGTTTTCCCCCGCTCATGGCCCAAAGCTGATATTGTTTGCCAGCCGGTGGTGGCGGAAGTTTGTCAATATTAAGATAGACATCTTTCGTCACAGAATTCCAATAAACAACGGCGCCTTCATTCACACCGCGTTTTACAGGAGTAATAGGAACAGCTTTTGTGCTTTTATGAACAATGATGCCAAGATCATAATTCATATTTTTTAAACTCGACTGCATGAGCGAATATTCCTGCTCTGTGCGCGATATTTGGGAATTTATTGCCATCAGCTGATCTTCCGAGGATTTCCACTGCGAATAAAAATACATTGCCAAAACTGATGTAATAAGCATTCCTGTTACAGATGCGGCGGCAAGGTAATATGGCCTGCGGCTTTTCCCCTGCGCAGCAGAAAGCGGCAACACATTCGCTGGTGCTGCCGGAACGGTGTTTTTTTTAAAAGAAGCAGACCTATCAGAAGTAGAATCATTAAAGTCGTCAGGAATGATCTCCTTTAGTACTCCATCACGAATACGTGACGGCGGGGTTTTCGCCTGGATCATTGCTAATTGCTCCAGTGAATCTTCTATCTCAGACAGCTCATGTCGCACCTCGGGATATTCGGCCAGCACTTTTTCTACTGAGCGCATTTCATCGGGGCTGAGCGCTCCGGCGGCATAAAGCTCCAGAATTCCTGATGATATGTATTGCTGGACATCCAATGTTGTAGGGTGGTTTATAAATATCGAAAAACGATTGTATGATGTGAAAGTTTTTTAAGAGATACTTTATAGGGAAACTTTTTACAGCATCAAAATTTTTGACTCTCAGGAAATTATGTTATGATTTAAAAATCAATTTACATCAAAATGGCGGCGCAACATCGAGATCGCAGCCCGCAAACGTGTTTTCACTGTCCCCAGTGGCATTTCGAGTTCCTCAGCTGCCTCTACATGCGTATAGCCTTTAAAATAAATAAGGTCTACCAGTTTATAATATTCAGGCTCTAATTTTTCTACTAATTCCTTCAGGCCGATCTGCTCCGGATTAAAGCCAATAGATTGCTGTTCATCCACCACATGTACGACATCATCTAAGTTCTGGTTTTTCTTAGAGTTTTTAAAACCCTTTGACCGTACTTTATCTATGGCGAGATTACGCGCAATATTAAGCATCCACGTAAAAAGCTTTCCCTTGGAAGCATCGTAGGTAGGAAAGGAGTTCCAGATCTTTACAAATGTTTCCTGCAATACATCTTCTGCCGTTTCATCGGTGCGAATTACTTTTGAGATCACGCCGAAAAGCGCTCCGCTATAGCGGTCATAAAGCAATGCAAGTGCCGTCCGGTCACGCTGCCGGAGGCGCTCGACCAATTCCTCTTCGCTGATAGACGATTGGGTTTTAAAGCTGCTCATTGACCGTGAGTAGAGTTTAAGTGTAAAGGCAGAATGCAAATTATGAAAAAAAAGCAGCCTACCTGCTATTGCGAAGCAACATTCTTTGTAAGGTTTAAGTTGCTAATCACCGCAGGCAAATAAATTTGCAATAAAAGCAGAATTAATTTGTTTATTACGAACGAGTTATGTATTTTGAAACTAAGCTTAAAAAAACCGTGTTTCTTTTTCTCTATAGAAGCACAAATAATGAGGTAATTTATATAAGAAGAGATATTGTATTGTAGTGTATTATTCGTCGAATTACTGATTTCTTAAAAGAGGTGGCCTTATGAAAACCCTTCTTCTTGTCGCTTTCGCTCTCGTTACAACTGCCAGCTCAGCCTTCGCTCCGGCGCAACGTACTGTACGACTCTTCCATATCGAAAAAAATACGAATAAAAATATAGTGTGCTATGATGCAAACCTCAATACAGATGGCACGATAAACGAAAAAAATCCTGTTTCGGCCTACTGGATCTTGCATGAGGAAGACGGCCGCCGTGAAGCGCTTTCATGGATTGAGCGCAAAAAAGCGTTTGGCTACACGTTTGAAAAAACAGTTAACGGCGATTTTATCCTTACGCCAAATGCCGATGAAGACTGGAAGCTGAAAGTTTCTGCACAAGACGGTGAGCCATATGCAGAACTCCCTATCAGCGGCAAGCCAGCTCTAGTAAATAAAGTAGTGCTGCAAATAGAGCAGGGAATGATCTTGCCAACGGTAAAAGCCGTAGAGCTTTTCGGCAAATGCCCAAAATCTGGCACAGCAATGTATGAAAAGAAACTTATAGATTAAGGTTTTAAGAAGATTTTCTGTTACTTAATACTTCAAGCCGTTTAGCCCCTTTAGCTAAACGGCTTTTTCATTGCACAGGAATTACCATAAAGTAATATGCGTTACTTTAAATTCATCTTATGAAACTATCGTTCCAAGATCCTAGATTTTGCACAAATGCATTTGAAAATACAAATATGGTGTTTATTAGATTATAGTAACCATGGATTTTAATATAGCAATTGAAAGGCTTCTGAATAAGGTGCAGGGATGGCTAAACGGCATTATCGTCATGCTGCCCAATTTTGTTGTTGCGCTTATTGTTTTCGTGCTTTTCTTTGCAGCAGCGCATCTTATCCGTAAGGCGAGCTTCAAGCTTCTACAGCGATTTACACATCATCCTCAGGTCAATCGGCTTATTACCAATATAGTAATGTTTATCATTATTATGATTGGCCTGCTGGTGTCACTTGGCGTGCTCAACCTGGACAAAACGGTAACGTCGCTCCTGGCCGGTGCGGGTATAGTTGGTATAGCGCTTGGCTTTGCATTTCAGGATATTGCGGCTAATTTTATATCGGGGGTGTTTATTACTATCCGGCACCCGTTCCGGCATGGCGACCTCATAAAATCAAATGATTTTTTCGGTACCGTAGAGCGTGTTCGCCTCAGAACGACAATGCTCACGCTGCTTGAAGGCCAGACAGTTCTCATTCCAAACCAGCAGATTTTTCAAAAACCACTCGTAAATTATTCGACTGGGAAACGCCGGGTGGACGTCACCGTTGGCGTCTCCTATGGAGACGATTTGGAAAAAGTAAAAAGGGTGACAATTGAGGCTATCGAAAAACTTTCCTACATCCGCCAAGACCATGAGGTAGAGCTTTTCTTTAGTGAATTCTCGGACAGCTCGATTAATTTTGATGTTAGGTTCTGGATTGATTTTAAAAAACAACAGGACTATCTCAAGGCGCGAAGTGAAGCAATTATGAATATTAAAGCGGCCTATGACGCTAATGACATTACTATTCCATTCCCGATTCGCACTCTCGACTTTGGCATCAAAGGCGGCGAGAAACTGTCAGAGGTTTTAAAACTTCAGAATGGCGAAAACGGGCAGAATATGCAGGAAAATTAATCCCAGAATTTTAAAATGATTCCTAAATAGTTTTATGTATAAAAACGCTGTTTCTCTTACGAAACGGCATTTTTTATTTTTAAAAAGGATAGATTCTAAGTCATTCTTTTTAAACCATTTACCTGTTGAAATACTCAAAAGGGCGTTCTTCGGATACGACTTTTAAAAGGCATAATTTTTAAAAGAAAACAACAGGAAAAAATATACATGAAAGCAAAATCATTATTGACATCACTCTGCCTTACGCTGGCGCTTTCGTTTGGCGTGGCAGAACCACAAATAGCATCGGCGCAGGCCTCTGCGAAACAATTTGCCTCATCGGTGCAGGCACGTGACATCATCCAGGAAATTCTTGATGTGGTGGGTCTGAAACCACGCTTTGAGATTCGCGAAGCAGATAATATTGACAACGCAGCGGCGGTCGTGTATGGCGGAAAGCGGTATGTGCTCTACGACAAAGCGTTCGTAGCTCGTATCAATAACGCCGTAAATACAGACTGGGCGGGCGTGAGCATCCTGGCGCACGAGATAGGCCACCACCTGAATGGCCACACGCTCGATAGCCGTGGCAGCAGCCGCGTAGGCGAGCTGGAAGCAGATGAATTTTCAGGCTTCGTACTTCGCAAGCTCGGCGCAAGTTTAAAAGACGCACAGGCAGCAATGGCGACATTGAGTTCAAAAGAAGCCTCCAGCACTCATCCGGGCCGCGCTGAACGCCTGACAGCAATTGAAACAGGATGGAAGCAGGCCGATGCACAAATTCTTGCTGAAGCATCGCCGCACAATAAAGACCGTGTTCGCGCAAGCACAACTCCGGCACCGCAGCCGACAGTTGCTAAGACTGAAGTAAAAACCGAGCAGAAGCGGGAAGTGGCGGCATCGCATATTGACAGTAAAAATATCTTGCGCGAAGTAGTTTTTATCAATTCGCCAAATCACAAGATATACCTGACCAAGCGGATGAATCTTGTTCGCGAAACGGCAGCGGGAATTGAAATTATCGGGAAAGTGGCAAAGTCGAATTCAAAACGATTTCCATACATCATCTATGATGAAACCGCGCAGCTCTATGTAGCGCAAAACGGGACAATCGTGAATTCGCGCAATCAACAAGTCGGATATTTGAAAGAACACCTGGCATAGTCCGAAAGGGCATGCCTTCTGGCAACGGGGCGGATACTTTTTAAAAGGTATTTGCCTTTTTTTGTTTTTTAAATTCGCAATGGATCTCAAGAGAGCTTTTTACGTAAGTCGTTTACCTTTAAAGCTTTAAAACTGTTTTTTAATACGATTGGCCGGCCTGTGAGAATCCCTGATGCCGAAAACTACAATGAAAGCGATAATACTTCTTACTACAATTTGTTTTGTCCTTTTACCCTCCAGCGCTACTAGCCAGACTGTTATTCATGCAAAAACCCCGCAGGACGCGGAAATTGGAAATATAGTACAGAAAATTGTGAACGTAATTGGTGTAGAGAACCGATTTGAGATACGTACTGCAGAGGGCATAGAAAATGTGGCCGCAGTACTGATAGGCAAAAAATATTTTATTTTTTATGATGAGGAATTTGTAGAGTCTATTCGTAATTCTACAGGCACAGACTGGGCCCGAATAAGTATATGGTGCATGAAATAGGGCATCATTTGAAAGGGCATACGCTGAATGAAAAGGGGAGTACACATACAGAAGAGCTGGAGGCAGATGAGTTTTCAGGCTTTATACTTCGCCGACTGGGCGCAAGCCTGAGCGATGCTCAGGCCGCTATGTATAAACTAAGCTCAGAGCATGGCTCGACTACCCACCCTAAAAAGGATGATCGCTTGAAAGCAATCGAAGACGGGTGGAAAAATGCCGACGCGCAGGCCCGTAACGAAACTATAGCGCAGAATAACAATGGTGGATGGGTCACTACGCTTTCTGTAGCGAAAGCTGAAATTCCATAAAACCCAAAATCAAAAGATCTCAAAAGAGTACAGACATAGTCTGAAATTGCGTATTTTTGATAAAAAGACAGATACTTTTATAAAAGTATCTGTC
>DASPKH010000249.1:0-10142 GCA_035628175.1 Patescibacteria group bacterium | reverse complement strand
TTGTACTTTTTTAAAAGCGCATCAATATCCTCATTGATCTTACCGTCCGTTTCTATATGACGGACAACTGTTCTGCGTTTTTTCTGCGCCTGTGGTGCGTCATTAGCTGTCTGCATGTCGAAACTTGGCACAAGAACATTTGTACCGGCAATCATACTTGCTGCAAAGCCTGCCATCCACTGAGCCACATTGAGAAATTGAATCTGCATGGTCAAACCCCCGAAATAGTTTAATAAAATTATTGTCAGGAGCAAACTTCCGAAAAGCAAGTGTTAAGTCACAGCCAAGAAAGGTTAATAGGTGTTAATTAGCAAATCAGCTTTATAAAATTTGCTTATCCTATCAATAATTATCAAAACGTAAAAATCTGTTTTTAAAAGTGAGTTGCTGATCCGTCAGATTCTGCTTTTTATAAAGTACGAACGGGATGGTGCGTTCGCGTTGCTCAGGAGTGGCTTTTAAAACAAGGATCTCATTGCCGCGTTTTACCTCGATGACCGTTTCGCGTATTTCTTTTGGACGGAAAAGCGCATCGTTAAGGAATTCCCAAGATTCCTCTTTTACTGTAGCTAACTCAATTCCATTGACTTTTAAAAGCGTATCGCCTCTCTGCACTTTAAACAAATTGTTGTCACCGTTTGTATTTGTAAAGCGAATAACCGGCGTTTTGTCATTCAGGCCAACTGCAATATTTAGTTCGCCAAAATCAAGCTCTGCAATTTTCCTGTTCCGCTCAAACCCCCAGCCTATCTTGTCAAAACTTTCTGCATAGGGGAGCGGCTGATCGCCAATAATATAGTCTTTAAAAAACTCGCCGATCTCTGGGTATGTCGCTTTTGTGATTGTGGCAATTAGTTCGTCATCTTTAAAAGGACGTTTCGGACCATAGATTTCACCGAGTTTTTTTTACAAGTTTTAAAAGTGTAATTTCTCCGCCAGAAAGCTCCCGCAGTCGAATATCGAGCAGCATGGCAGCAATGGCACCTTTTTCGTAAATATTACCATAGAGCTCCTGGTATTCAGGCTCTAGGACGCGCTTACTAAGTGTCGTGAGCGAGAGAGGCTTTTTTAAAGATTCTGTGCTGGATATTTTCCGGCTCACTTCGTTTAAAAAATCATCTTCCGAAGAAACACCACCCTGTACCTGCGCCAGCATCGAAAAGTATTCTGTCACGCCTTCATACAGCCAGAGGTGCTGCGACATTTGTGGTGCGCGGTAATTAAAATGTGCGATTTCTTCGCTGTGCAGGTTAAGTGGTACGAGAATATGCAGGAACTCATGCACGACTACCGAGCCAACAAATTCGTCGAGCTGTACTGAATCTTTAAAAGACGGAAGGAAGTATACCGATGAATAGTTATGCTCAAGTGCTCCATAACCATGTACGCTGCTCACCGACGTTGCTGCATTTTGAAAATAGAAAATGAACGTGTATCTGTCAACAGGCATTTTTCCCAGAAATTTCTCAATTGCTTCTGTGCGCGGACGTACAACCTGTGAGAGGCCTTGCGCAGAAATATGTGATTCGCCGTCATTCACGGCGATAGTAATGAGAGTCTTTCCTTGCATATAGCTCATCGTATCAGGGCGGGAATACATCACGGGATTGTCCACGAGCGTTACATACGTATTCGCTTTTAAAATGTCGGTTGTATCACTTGTTGCGAATTTTAAAAGCGACGTTGCTCCAAAAAAATCTGCGGGTTTTATAATGGTAATGGAATACGGAAAGTTTGTATTTTCAAAATAGCCAATAAAGCCGCTATGGTTAATCAGGAAATTTGTATCGCGCTGGATATTGGTACCGCTCGGCGGAAAAATATAAGCCTTTGTGTCACTGTCATCAAAGGAATCATTTACGAGATATTCCAGCCGGTGCAGCTGCTGTGACGCGGGAATGCGTATCTGCTTATCCTTTTCGCGTTCAATTTTTAAAGACTTTCCATTTTTATCATATGCCCGCACATCCTCAATAAAACGGATAAAATCCTGCCGGTCATACGTACCGGGAATCGTCATGGGAAAAACGTACACGGCGTTTTTAAAAGAGAGTGGGGGAACAGTGATAATTACTTTTACTTTGTCATTCACCACGTTTTTCAGGTCAATTGTGGCGTGGAGTGTATCGGCTTTCTGCGCAAAAAGCGGTGCGAAGGAAATGATAAACAGGAAGGTTTTTAAAATGTTTTTCATAGGGAAATTATTAAATAAAAATCAGATTGTTCAAAGGTGATATATCAAAAATAAAGCCCGGAAAAACATTCCCGGGCTTAGTAAGAAGACGGATATGGACAAACTATGATTGTCTGTAGATTAGCTGTTTTTTTAATTTTGACTGCTGAGGCATAATATCTGGATTTTTCTCAATTACATGCTTTTCTTTTTTATCGCGTAGTGATGGTACAGCGCTGAGTTTCAGGGTATCGCTTCCGCGCAGAACACTTAACTCTACTTCGCGGCCAGGTTCAGGGTCCATCATCATTTCAAAAAGCCGCTGTCCGTTCATGGGAGTAATTTCCTCACCGTTTATCGAGAGGAGCATGTCACCTTTTTTAATACCGAAAGAGCTTTCTTCGACCGGATCGAGTTCGATTGCGAGCTTGCCATTCTCCATTTTCGGATGTACCTGCATGCTGCCGAAACCAAGCTTTTGTGTGACAGCTTCCGGCTGATAATTCCAGCCGATTTTTGCAAAATATTCTTTAAAGGGAAGAGGTTTTTCGCCAATCACAAAGTCGTTGAAAAACTGCCGGATCTCTGGATATGTCATCTTTACGATCTCATCAACAAGCTCATTATCCTTAAAAGGTTTGTTTGGCCCGTATTTTTTGGTCAGGTCATTCACAAGTTTTAAAAGCGTTAATTTCCCATCGGATAGCTCGCGCAAGCGGATATCAAGAAGCAGCGCTGTTACGGCGCCTTTTTCATAGATGACAGGATAAATATCACCGTATTCAGGATCAAGGATATTTTTGCTAAATTTTGTGAGGGAGATTGGTTCCGGTGACATCATTTCTGCATTCATGATCTTTTCGCGAATGTTATCCATGAATTTATCTTCCGTATGGATGCCATCCTGCGCGAGAGCCAGATGTGAAAAGTATTCCGTTACGCCTTCGTACAGCCACAGGTGTTGCGACATTTTAGGCGTGCGGTAGTTAAAGTCGCCGATCTCCTCGCTGTGAAGGTTCAGTGGCACGAGAATATGCAGAAATTCATGAACAGCGGAAGAATTCACAAGCTCTTTTATCTGGTTTTCGTTCGGCGTGAGCGGCAGGAAATACACAGAAGAATACGAATGCTCAAGCGCGCCAAAACCTTTTATCTGCGAAACTACGCCGGGCTCACCAAGGAAATAAAACAAAAATGTGTAATTATCAACGGGCATTTCGCCAAGGAAATTTTTAATTGCAAGCGTGAGCGGCTCGATATATCCCTGGAGTTTCTTTGCGTTCATTGTCGGCTTTGGCGAATACGCGGCGATATTGATACGGATATTTCCCTGTGTAAAGCTGACTGTATCTGGCGCGGAATACATCACAGGATTATCTACAAGATGCACGTAATTCGGGCTTTTTAAAATGTCTGTAGTAGGGCTGATGCGGTTCACACTAAGCGAAGTGGCGCCATACATTTCCGCTGGTTTTGTAACGGTGATCGAATACGGGGTCATTTTATAACCGTCAAAATAACCGTAAAAACCTGCGTGATTTATCATAAAGTTTTTGCCTTCCTGTATATTCGTACCGCCCGGCGGAAAAATGTACTTCGCTGAGTCAGCATCATCCCACGAATCATGCATCCAGTATTCAATTTTTGAAAGATTTTTCGCATTCGGTATGCGTATCTGCTGGTCGCTCTCGCGTTCGATATTTATGATGTCACCTTTCTTATCAAAAGCCTGCACATTCTCCATAAAGCGCACAAAATCCTTTTTGGCATACGTGCCCGGAATAGTCGCCGGCAAAATATACACAATGGAATTTTCCTTAATCTGCGGCGGGTAGATTGTCACTTTTACCATGTCATTAACAACATTGGAGAGGTCGAGCGCAATACGAACGGAATCAGCTTTTTTCTGTGCCATAGTCGTTCCGCTACCGGCAAACATCAAAGCTGAACAGGCGAGAACCGATAGAGTTTTCGTCATAGGTTTTTTTTTAATATAGAAAAGAATTATGTGCGTGTTTGTGCTATTTATTACTATACGCATAAATCGTAAGAAGGTTTTAAAATAAAAGGCTTTGCAGAAAATTTTCTACAAAGCCTTTTAAAAACTGCTTTAAAAATTATTCCACCAATAATCTCTGCACGGCCTGCTCTCCTTTATCCGTATGAATTGCAATGAGATAAATCCCGCGCTCCGTTCCTTTTAAAAGCACCTCAAGGGAATGCTCGCCGCTTTTTAAAAACGCTCCTCTCGTCAGTTCGGCAATTCTCCGCCCGAAAATATCATGCAGGGTGATAATCACATTCCGGTCTTCTTTTAATGAAAATTTTACCGTAGCTCGCTTGCCCGTAACAGGATTTGGAAAAATCTGGGAAGAAACCAACGCCCCCGATGCGCCGCGCCACACATCAAAATACGTTTCTCCCGTCAAATGTTTTTCGCGTTCAGGGATAAGGATTTCCTGCGATTCCACCTTGAGCTCTTTCCGCTGAATTTCTTTTAAAACCTGTTGTGGCGAAGGAATTGCCGCAAGATCATTTTCTGCTTTTTCCGCTTGCATTGCCAGTGATTGCATCGCGCGGCCTTCTAGCACAAGCGTGCTTTTAAAACGCTCCGGCAATGCTGCAATAAATTCCGGCGTCGCATCATACCAGAAAATGAAATTCTCTTTCCACGAAAAAGGCTGCGTCGGATTTTTTGGAAATTGTTCTTTTGCCCGAACTAAAATCGGGATTAATACATTCGGATTGCTGTATTTCTTTTGCGCTAATTTCTCAACTTTCGACATTTCTTTCCGGAATTCATCATACGAAATTTCTCCTTCTTTATACTTTTTAAAATCAACATTTGAATCCAGTTCCGGAGCGACGATACTTTCATCAAACCACCACATTCTGGTTTTACCGGCACCATCGCTAATAATTCTTGGCGAAAATTTTATAAAATCAAACGGTACAGTTTCATTCGGCGGATATTCCCATTTCTCATATTTTATGATATGCTTTGAAGCAATTATTTCTTCCGGCCACTCCTTTAAAGGAGCTTTTTCAAAAGCACTTTGTGCACGCATATTTGAGTAATATGTAATTCCAGCTTCAGAAACGGTAATTCCCATTTTTGCCAGTTCTTCTTCGGTCAGCTCTAAAAATGAAATACCCTGCAATTGTGTATTGGGATAAAGGTCATCGAGCTCATTTTTAAAAGGCGCCTCATCCACCTTTTTAAAAGTATTCTGCTGCGCAATTTTCTCCTGATGCGAACTGCTTTTTAAAAAGAAAAACGTTGTCAAAAGGGAAGTCAATGCAACCGCCGCAATCCCGATTTTTAAAAGAATTTTCTGTAAGGAAAACAAATTCTGTGGAATATCCGCCTCCTGCACTTTTTTTAAAAGTTCTTCCTTGCTGATTACCGGCGGCGCTTCGTTCACCTTTTTAAAATATTTATTGAGAGTTTCCATTGTATGTACCTCCGCGCTGAGAAATTTTCAAAGTAGGTGAGTAGTCATGCTCTGTAGCCGTTTTAAAAGTCAAAATTTGTGCTGAAGTTTTTGTGGAAATATTGCTGCTTTCTCTGTCTTTTAAAAGTTCGGCCAACTGCTGCCGTCCGCGGGCTACGCGCGATTTCACTCCTGAAAGCGTTCCGCCCTGGATTTGCTTGATTTCTTCCAGTGAAAAGCCGCTGATCTCAAAAAGCACCACAGCTTCGCGTTGTTTAGCCGGAAGCTTTTCGAGCGCGGCGTAGAGCGCCTGAACGTCGTAGTCAATTTCCGGCGAATTTCCTGCATCCTGAATTTCTTCAGCCGAAGCTTCATCATAGTCTTTAAAAAAACGCCTGCGCCAGCGTTTGCGCTTCTGCAAATTGTGCGCGATGGTAAACAAAAAGCTTTTAAAAGACTCGCGTTTTCTCAAATTGCCAAATTGCTCATACGCTTTTAAAACTGCATCCGAAGCAAGGTCGCGGGCCTCATCCTCACAGTGCGTCATTGCCCGCGCAAACCGCACAAATCCGTCGTACAGCGGGTCTAACAGCTCCATGAACTCACGCTGCCGGATTTCAATTTCCTGTTGCGTCATTGTATTTTTAGGAATGTGTTTTTAAAAGTGTCAGGACTTTCACGTAAGAGTCGTAGCGCGAATGTAAGTTGCAGAAAAATTTTCGTTTTAAAAATAAAAAGACTTTGCAGAATATTTCCGCAAAGTCTTTTTTGGATTGAGAAATCGTAAACTACTATGTACGCCATTTCATTCGCGTTGTTGAAATGGCCGGGATAAATATGGGAAGAATACAGTTATTCCTGAACAAGGGCAGTTCGTTTGTATGCTACAGGTTATTCCCAATTGATTTTTATCGGGAACACTCTGTTCGTAGATTATAAAAAATTTTATAAAGTAGTCTTTCTGTAAGTAAGACTTGAATGGTAACCTTCTCATGATATGTATTGAAAATTTGGACTTAAGTCAGTGGTACATCCTTATTATATGTTTTTTGGCAAGTTTACCTGGTAATGATAAGTGCTTTAGAATGGATCTGCCCATTGTTACTCAACCGGATGGTGTAAAATCCAGGATTAAGATTATTTATCTCTACAGGAATATTGTGGAATTGATCACCTTCAAAAGATGAAACCGGTATTGCAATATTGCCGAGTATATCAAGTATCTCAATTTTTACCTGCCCTGAAGCAGGGATTTCAAAGGAAATGCGAACCTGATCAGTAGCCGGATTCGGCGATATTGTAAAGTTTTTGACGGGACGAAATTCTTCAACGGAAGTAGAAACCATTTCATCAAGCAATTTTATAACAGCTTTTGCTACCGGCACCGGCTGCACAGCATACGCCGTGACAACCCTGGCGTCAACGGTAGCTCCTACTTTTCGGTTAATATGGGCTTCCTTTGCAAGAAAATCATATTCGCTGATTTCATTACAATTGATGAGCTTGTCTTTTACGAGAAATTCGCCAGAAGAAAGTTTGATTGGCAACAAACCAGAAACCCCATCGCATACGCCGGCAACAATTCCGCCATTTTCATAGATTCTTGCGGCAATATTACCAAGTTGCTGATTTTCAGGAAAATCATTGAGACAGGATACGCCACCAACAAAAAATATTGCTTTATAATCTTCAGGCATGATTTTGTCAGGCGTTTGTGTTGTTTTTAATTTTTCCCATAGTTCCGGTGTAAGCTTAGAAAGCTGTACTGTATCATTTCTGTATACCGGTGCTCTGCCTCCTGCGGGGCTGATAATATCAAACTGGTCGATAGAGTAACCCTTTTTCTTAAACTCACGATAGAATTCCAGCGGCTCTGGAGCAAAAAGACCTAAATCACTCCCAAACTGAGGATATTCAGGAAAGTGATTGCTGCTGGTAACAACCATTAGGATCCGCGCATTTGTGTCATCTGCAAGCGCAGTACCTGTAGAGGAAAAAAGGCAAAGACCGAGAAGAGCCTTGGACACGAGGCCTTTCATTCTAAAAAACTTTCTCATAAAATTTACTATAGATATTGTTGTACAACCTTTGTAAAGATGGTTAGGAAAATTGTAATTTCCCTGTGTTGGTTGCCAAGTTACTGGTGGCGGATGTAAGAAGCAATGGAGAGGAGGTATGTATATATCTTATATAGCCGTCAGAAAGTAGCGTATATTTCACAAAGAAAGTTGTGAAGGTAGGCTGAGTCTTTACACGCTTGCCAGAAAGGACGTAAGGTTTTGTTCAGCCGAAAGCCCTATTTTTTTGCGGATATGCGAGCGATGCAAGTCGGCTGTGGCAACAGAAATACACAGCAGATTCGCAATTTCCTTTGTCGTCAGGTTTATGCGCAGCAGCGAACAAATTTTCAGTTCTGTCGGCGTAAGTGCAGGGTAGGACTGAATGAGATTCTTTAAAAAGCTCTGGTGTAAACTATCAAACTGCCGTTCGAATAAAGCCATCCCGTCGTGGTTTTTCAAAAGCGAGGTGATTTTCTGCAATAGCTCGTGGGCTGGCTTTGCCGGACTGCGGCGTTTCTCAGTGAGATGCACGATGTGAAGGACATCTTGCCTGATTTTTTCCAGGGTTTCATGCTGCCGGGCAATGCCAGCGCAGAGATTGCTCAGTTCTTTTTTCTTTTGCTGAATTTCCTGTTCTGCGTTCACCGCTCTCAGCCGGAGAATTTCGCTTTCATACTGATGTTTTGTTTCCTCAATTTTCATCCGCAGCTGCGTCAGTTCATGCTGCCGTATATTTCCGCGAACGTTATTTTGGATTTCCACGAACTTTTTAAAATGCGTAAAAGCAGCAGCTGTGTTCCCGTTTTTTTCGAAAGCAGCAGACAATAATTCATGCGCCAGGAACTGCATTCTTAGCAACCCGCGCTGCTCTACAATTTTGAGCGAACGCTGCAAAACAGCAATTGCGTCTGAATGTCTTCCCATCAAAATATAGATCTGTCCAAGAAAGCGAAGTATCAGCGCTTCATTCCTTTTTGCCTGTAAATCTTGTGCAATTCGGAGCGCCTCTAGTTCGCATGATACCGCTTCATCAAATCTTTCTGCTAATGCAAGTGCCATACCTTTGCCGCACAATGTGCCCGCTGTAAAATATGAGGAAGCCAGCTCATCACTTATACTTTCCATCTCAGCAAAAATTTGCGCTGCTTTCAGGCCTTGCTTTTGCTCAAGGTAAATAAAGCCGATACCCCATAAACATTCCCATATGCCCCTTTTATCATCCAACGACTGGTAAATGTGGAGCGCTTCCAGGTTTAATTCCAAACCCTGTGTATAGTCTTCCTGCTCCGTATAAAGATGTCCGATTCTACCCAAAATAAATGCTTTATGTGCATTATCGCCGACAGAAGAATAGTATTGCAGCGCCTTATGGAAATTGTGTAGCGAATCGGCATATTTTCCCTGGAAGGAAAAAAGAATGGCCAGCTGTGTACGTGTCTCAATTTCCCTAATTTTGTTTTGAAAAGATTCAAAAAGTATGAGGGCTTTTTTATAATCGGTTTCAGCTTCAATACCGTGCCCAAGAAGACTATGGATATTTCCTTTTTTTAGACACACGTCACCAAGAAGCTCTTTTTTTTTAAGTTTTTTAATTGCTGAAGCCATTTCATAGAGAGAATCTAGCGCTTCGGAATAACGCAACTGCTCCATATATTTTTCAGTAAGTTCGCCTGTGGCCGTAATTACCTGTGAATAATTGCGTTTTTTTCGTGCTATTGCGACTTGTTCTTTTAAAAGGTGTAGTGATGAAGAATCGTTTTCCATGAAGATTTTTTCTTTGATTCAATAATCGAAGGCACTTAGCAATAAGCTATAAAACATTTTTGTGTAAACTGATACAATGTTTATTTAAAAACAAAAAGACTTCGCAGAAATTATTCCACAAAGTCTTGTAAAAAACATTGGATATCTCTTAAATTATCGAAAATTTTCAAAAATCCAATCATTAAAAACCGAAACTCTCGTCCAACTCATCACTTGCCCGTAATACCCTGTTTTCATCAGTCGATCAATATTGACAGCGCTTCCCGAACAAATTCCTACCAATTCCCAGCCATTGACGGTTTGCCTGAATAGGCCACCTCCGCTGTCCCCACCCGTGCAGATGTATTCGAGTGGGCGAGGAAGTGCTGTACCCATTTGATTGCATTCTGCATTTGTAGGATGGTCAAAATCGCATTGTAGCAGTGTGCTAACGCCATTCAGTTCATACCCGGCGAGACTATCAATAATATTTTCACCGGCAATTTTCTTGTTCCGGAATTTCACCGTTGAGGGTTTGCCTGCAATGCCTGATGCTCCAAAGCCGACGCCAACCACATTCGCTCCTAATTCATTAAATGCAGTATTGATGACAGCAGGCGAAATTCCTTTGACTTCATCAGCTAGTTCTACAACTGCTAGATCGCATGTCCCGGCTGTTGCAGAATCTCCGTACGTAGGAAAAATCTTTAAAGATTTTCCGCGATATTTCTT
>DASPKH010000248.1:0-6489 GCA_035628175.1 Patescibacteria group bacterium | reverse complement strand
CAGCTTTTTTACACCTTTTTGCGGCAATTCTTTTAAAACCAAATCGGTGTATGGCTTGAGCCACGGGTCGTTGAGCAGGCGGGACTGGAAGGAATTGCTCCATTTGCCATCGGGAATTCCTGCTGCTTTTACAAAAAGCTTCGTGACTTCAAAGCATTGATGCCTGTAGCAATATTCGTGGGCAGGCGAAGGAATGTCGCAGCAATCTGAGCTTTTTAAACAGTGATTTCCGGTCGGGTCAGTTTTTACAACATGGCGCTCCGGAATGCCGTGGTAGCTGAAAAGCACATGGTCGTAATTTTTTAAATCCCCGCGCGCGTTTTCTACCATGGCGGCGATGTACTCGGGGTTGTTGTAGAATGGTCGAATGACATTGAGCTTAATGCTCGACTTCAGCTTTTTTACAACATCCTGCGCTTTGGCCATCACGGTTTCTGTCGTGGACATGGCGTATTGCGGGTATAGCGGCGCAAGGACGATTTCTTCTAGTCGTGGATTATCTTTTAAAAGCTCGGAGATTCCTGCTTCGATTGATGGATTCTGGTAGCGCATGGCAAGGCCGACTGGAAGCTCTGTTTCTTCTTTTAAAAGACTGTGAACATTTTCGCTGATGACTTTTAATGGCGAGCCTTCCGGCCACCAAATTGTTTCGTACGCATGTGCAGATTCCTTCGGGCGTCTCGGCAAAATGAAAAGGTAGACGATCATCGCGCGGATAGGAAGCGGTGAATCGAGTACGCGGCCGTCCATGAGAAATTCCGCAAGATATTTACGCACGTCCGGCACAGATGGTGAGTCGGGTGAACCAAGATTGACAAGGAGAATTGCTTTTTTTGCGTTGGAAGACATGAATTTTAAAAAGGAGTTTTAAAAGGAAAGTGCAAATTTACGGGAAATCCTTGTAAATGATTTTCAGATTCTTTCTAAACGACACTTTTGAGGGCAAGGTGATCACCTACTGCTGGTAGGGATTAGTAGCCGGCGAACCCTAATCTTATAGGAGTTTTTAAAACCAGTTAATTTCGTTATATGACCTATTGGAAATTTCATGCTTTGACTGGGTTTGGTATGGAAATCTCTTTCTGAAAATTTAAAAAACAGGTTTTAAATAATACCCAATAGAAGGGGCAGAGTAACTTTTTAAAATTCACCACGTATATTTGTGGAAACACCATTATAAAAGCCGTGATGTATAAAGCCGTTCGATTTTTTAAAAAGCTCGCCAATGACAAGCCCATTTTGTGGGGTGCGCTGGGCGTGCTGGTGCTGCTGCGAATTGCTGTTCATGCAGCGCTGTTTTTTACGAGTACTCTGGACGGTGAAGCAACGGTTTTTGGGGCGGTGACTGCGTTTGGGATTATTCTTTTGTCGGCGCTGATTCCTTTTAAAACGGGTGAAGAGGAGGGCGAAAAACAAAGTTTCATCCAGATTTTAAATCTGCATTTTATCCTGATACTTGTTCTGGCGGTGGCTCCCGGTATTTTGCCGTTTGAGCAGAATGACGGCGTTCCAGATTCGATTTTGTCGCTGCTTGTGGCTGAACTTCTTCCACCATTTGCGCTGTATGTGGCCTTTAGCGCGCTGTATTTTATCAGCGAACAGTTGCTGAAGAGGAAGCACAAAGATACTATCCGGCATTTGCAGTATATCGGCGGTGCCATTCTGGCGGCTGTTTTGGTGTCGCTGATAACACATGTCGCTGATACTGACCGTGACCCGTGGACTTTTATTGCGCTTGTGGCGGCGGGCTGGTATCTTTTTAAAACGAATAAAAAGCTTGCGTGGCTGGCAGCACTCGCCCCTGATAAGAAAAAACGCATTAAAAAGTATGCGATATTTACGTTTATCCTCTCGCTGGTCGTTGCCGGAAATGCTGCAGATAGCGGTGTACTCGGTGACTCACTGTACTGGCTAGCGGATGTGACGCAGACGATAGTGGCCGTTTCAGCGATGCTCACGGCCGTATATCTTTTTAGAATTTTCACTTTTTCGGGCTCGAGCGCTTCACCAGAATCAATCGTGGAGCGTCGTACAAAGGAAGTGACATCACTCGCACACCTGAATAAAGTGGTGTCAGAAACGGTGAACCTCGAAGAACTGATGGCTGTTGTGACGCAGCTCGCGCAGCAAATTTCGCGCTCAGGTGCGGCGTGGATAGAGCTGTATGATATGCAGCTTTTAAAAACAAACCTCAAAAGCGATATCTTAAAAGAAGAAGCAACAGAAACCACCGAAAACCAGTCGTTGCAAATTGCTGCGGCTCAGAATATTACACCGGAGCAGGCACAATATTTTCACCATGATGCAAATTTTAATGCACTTTTAAAAACAACTGATGAGCCGATTCTCATTGAGTCACTTTCTGAACATAAAACCCTTGGGAAGTTTGCGCCGTATGTAGAAAGTGTAGCGAAATCTATGGTCATCGTACCGCTTTATTCGGGTGGTGAGCGTATTGGAACGCTTATCGTGGTGAATGCCGACGAATATGGTTTTGAAAAAGATGACCTGCGCGTTTTAAAGGCATTTAGCGATAATATTTCCGTGGCGCTTGATAACATGAGGCTCCTGGAGCGTTCGCTGGAAAAGGAACGCTATGAGCGCGAATTGCTTTTGGCACAGAAAATGCAGATGAAGCTATTGCCGCAGAAGCTGCCCGAAATTCCGGGTTATGAGATTTCAGCGCACTCGGTGATGGCGCAGGAGGTGGGCGGCGATTATTACGATGTGGTGAAATTGCGCGACGGGCGGCCATGTATCGTGATTGCGGATGTCTCCGGAAAGGGGATTTCGGCGGCGTTTTATATGGCGAAACTGAAGGGCGTAGTGCTTGCGGCGGCGCAGGAATCCGATTCGCTGCATGATTTTCTTTCAAAAATAAACCGCGCGCTTTTCGGCAGTATGGAGCGCCAGATGTACATTACGCTTGCATGCGTGGTGCTTGAGCGCGAACCCGGCCAAATCTCATTTGCCCGCGCCGGACACACGCCGATGTTGATGCGCAATGGCGTTCGCACGACGATTGTGAGCCCGAAAGGTCTGGGCATTGGGCTGGCAAAATCGGAAATTTTTCAAAAGGCAATCGAGGTACAGAACGTTACGCTCTCACAAGGCGACTGCTGTTTGCTTTTCACCGATGGCATCAGCGAACGGGCAAATGCTGCAGGTATCGAGCTTGGCTACAGCGGTTTGCTTGAAGTGCTTCGCTCGCCGGCAGGAATGCAGTCGGAAAAACTTTTAAAAGAAGTTTCTGACGCTGCGGACTTCCACGCGAAAGGTGAACAGGCGCATGATGACATGACTGTTTTGGCAATAGTTTTTAAAGGAAATGTGAAAAGTGAACTTTTAAAAGAAAATCTCGTAGAAGAGGAAGTGATGGAGTTTTCCAAGCTTTAAAAAACTGCAATAAATTAAAAAACAATTTTAAAAACAATTTTTACGGCAAATATTCGAGTACACAGACTTATAATAATGTCATGTGTAATTTTTAAAGCGGAGTTTAGATTATGAACCAGTTCGGAGTTGACCATCGCACGAATGGCGGAATTGACTGCCTCTATTTGCGCGGGTATTTAGATGCTCACACGGCGCCGCAACTCGAATCGGCTCTTGGCAATTTAGTCGAAAAAGGCAAGAATAAAGTTGTTGTGAATTTTAATGAATTGGATTACATTTCCAGCGCAGGTCTTGGCGTTTTCATGGTTTTCATAGAAGATGTGCGCGCGGCAGGCGGCGATATCAAGCTCACAGAAATGAAGCCAAAAGTGTATAATGTTTTTGACTTGCTCGGTTTCCCATTGCTTTTTGAAATTTATAATGCCGATGAGGAAGCTGTTTCAAAATTTGAATCCGCAGGCGCTGAGAATGCAGCACAATAGCACCACATATAACACTGAAATCTGCGCTTCCGGCGATACAGCTGAGCTTGCTAAAATTCGTGCATTCGTGGAGGAACACGCCAAGCAGTTTGGCTTTTCCGAAGGGGACGTGATGAAAATAGCGCTAGCTGTTGACGAAGCGTGCTCCAACCTGGTTCGTCATGCGTATAAGCATGATAAAAACCAGAAGTTCTGCGTGCGCGTGGAAACAAAAGGCGACCAGTTCATCGTGAGCATCCTCGACAACGGCCCGACATTCAACCCGCTCAACGTCGCCTCGCCCGACATGAAAGAATATTTTAAAAAGCTCAAGCCCGGCGGCCTCGGCGTACAAATTATGCGCATGGTGATGGACGAGCTGAGCTATATTCCCGCCTCACAGACGCAGCCACAGAATGCCTTGCGGTTGGCGAAAAACCTACGGTAATTCTTTAAAAAAACATTTTAAAATCGTCATTCTGAGCGCGGAGCGAAGAATCATAAACATGTTGGACGCGTTATTTTGACGCGTAGGAAATGTCGCGATATTATTTGTTTGAGATTCTTCGCTGCGCTTCAGAATGACGGCATAGTTTTTTAAAAAGACATTTTAAAAACTCCAGACTTCTAAAACTATTCTCACCGATATTTGGCAGTCTTGTGAAATTCCGCGAATTTTGTGTTCTGTAAAGCATTTGCAAAACAAAGGCTTTTAAAAGAATTACACAATCACACCCCATTTCATGAAAGGACTTTCATACACCATTGCACTTCTCGTTGGCTTAGGACTTGGCTTTTTTCCCTCGATGGAGCGCCCGCGCCCGATGTGGTGGAAGGCAATTGTTATAGTGCTCACGTCGTTTGTCATTATTGCTGCCTTGATGCCGCCGCTTGGGGGCACTTTTTTTGAAGCAGCTTTAGCATCGCAGCTGGAGCAGAACCGACCGAAACTGCCAGTGAAGGCACATGTTTTAAAAGATACAAAGCACTTTGATGAAGTTGCTCAGGGCTGGCGAGTTGAAATGCGGGATCTGGGTTCAACCCCAATGACCGAGAAAGTACTTTTTAAAACAAAAACTTTCCCGACTGAATTAGAAACTGCTGATATTGCCGTTATCAATGTGGAGTTTGACCGTGCAAGCAAAACTTTTACTGCACAAAATATCGTAGCGACTGACCCGCTTTTGACTATTCCCTTTATTCCGGCATTGAGCGAGCGTACGCGAAACCTGTATTTCCACGTTCCGATGGCGTGGGTGGCAGTTTTGGCGTATTTGATTTCGATGATTTATGGAATTTTATATTTAAAAAAGGGAGACCTTGTTTACGACATAAAATCCTCATCAGCAGCGGCGCTTGGAACACTTTTCACGATTCTCGCAACACTGACCGGCGCTATCTGGGCAAAATTTAACTGGGGTTCATTCTGGAACTGGGACCCGCGTCAGACATCAATTTTTATCCTAATGCTGATTTACGGCGCATATTTTGCGCTACGTTCGTCGATTGAAGGCGATGAGCGTCGTGCCCGACTTTCGAGTGTTTATTCAATTCTCGCGTTTGTGACCGTTCCATTTTTAATTTTCATTCTGCCTCGCATCACTGAAGGTCTACATCCCGGTGCGAAAGGCGACGAAAATGCGGGGCCGCTCGTGAGCTCCAGTCCGGACGCAATAAACCCTTTGCTTTCAATGATTTTCTCGGCGTCACTGGCGGCATTTACGCTTATTTATTTTTGGCTGCTCGGAATTCAGATCCGTTTAAAGAAAGTTGCGCTTCGTTCGTCCCTAGCGGCACATGATGAGTAGCGGCTTTTAAAAAATCACGATTTCACCGTTTTAAAAACCGACTTTTACCATTTTCCTTTTCAAAAATGTACGATTTTTTATCGCGGAATTCGCTTTACGTCGTTCTTATCATTACGCTTTCCGTCTGGCTTGGCATAGCTTTTTACATTTCGCGTCTGGACAAAAAAGTTGCTGAACTGGAAAGGCGGATTGCTGAGTAATTGTAGAAATCACCGTTTACAAAACTTTTTAAAACCACAATGAAACCGAAATATATCATCGGCGGGCTGATTGCAGTTACATTTCTCATCATCGGGATGATGTCGCTTTCAAGCAATTCTATCGGCTACGCGGATATTTCTTCAGCAAAGAATATTGCCAAAAAAGTGCAGATAAAAGGGTCGTGGGTGAAGGACAAAGGCGCCGAGTATGACAGCCAGAAAAATACCTTTACCTTCCACATGACCGACGAAAAAGGCGAGCAGATAAAAGTGGTTCATGCCGGAGCGCGCCCTAATAATTTTGAGATTGCCTCGCACGTTGTTGTAAAAGGCCGGCTCGAAGGAGATGCGTTTCATTCCAGCGAGATTTTGACGAAATGTCCTTCGAAGTATGAGGGAACGGCTGAAGAATTGAAGAATTCGGCGATGTAATTTTCCTTTTAAAAAACAGTTTTTAAAAACATATGCTTCGAAAAATATTTATCATTGCGGCGGTTGTGGGAATTCCACTGGCTGCATGGACAACCTATCAATACGCACAGCCGCAGGCCGTGAGCTTTGAAACATCGCTGATGCAGGCGGAAAATCGTGCGGAGAGCGAGCAGACGAAGAAGTTTCTTGTGC
>DASPKH010000247.1:0-5472 GCA_035628175.1 Patescibacteria group bacterium | reverse complement strand
AAGCTGGTGAACGAATTCCGGCAAATATCGTACATTCGCGTCTTCATTGCTGATCATGATAGCGTCAGCGAGCCTATCGCGAACTATACGTTCCTCGATGTGTCGCAGAAGCGTGGATTTACCTGCTCCAAAAAGGCCATGAATGCCAAAGATCGTTTTACGCTGCGGGTCGCCTGCTGGACGCGCGAGGCTCGAGCATATCGCTTCTATTTCCTGTTGTCTGCCAATGAACATGCTGTATTTATAGGTACGGTGCCAGTAGTTTTAAAAAATATCTTCCGAAAATTGAGATTTTTAAAATTTATCGTTGAACAGTAATTGTGACACGCATCCCCTCTGGAAGTTTTGTATATTCGGCGTTTTGCGTAAGGGAGGCAATGAGAAAAACGCCACGCCCACCTTCGCGCATCAGGTTTTCCGGATCGCGTGGATCGGCTACTTTTGCCGGATCAAAACCCTCACCTTCATCCTGAATTGTGAATACAATAGCCTCCTCGCTCACATCTGCTTCGAGCAAAACAATTTTTGAGGCGTCGCATTTATTACCGTGGATGATTGCATTGTTGACGGCCTCGGTAACAGCGATAAGCGCATTATAAAATTCCGCCTCGCCAAGAGTGCTGCATTCGGGTATTGCGTGGATGAAAGGCTCAACTTTCTGGATATTTTTTCGTTCGCTTTGAAAAGAAAGCGTATAAGTAGCCATAGTTGTAATACTTTTTATCGTTTTAAAAAGTGGTGATTATAACGGTACGAAGGCATTTAAAAAAATATTTGGAACACCAATCCTCAGGTCAGCATTAATAAATTGAAATTCGTACCAGCCATTGACCGTAAGCACCGAACCCGACGGAAAAAAGAATGTGAGCGATGACTCTACACCTGCCGTAGACTGTGTAAAGGCAGGTTCACTAAATGCCCCGGGGGCACCTGCGCTGTAGGGTTTATGGACAAGCGCGTAATATCGCCCGCCCGCGCCAACTGTAATATTCTGCGTAGCTTTTGTAAAAATAAGCAATTTTGCAAATTGTTCGTATCTCTGGCTCTGAGGTTTTTCAGAAAACTCATTCCAGCGGAGTTCCCCGCGCTCAAAATACCGGAGATTGATCTGGGATCCGAGCCAGTATTTTTCACCAAACGGTATGGTGACAGAGTCGCGATACGACAGCTGCCGGAAGCTCACACTGCGTGATGTACCTGTAATACTTTCAAAATCATTCGCCGTATAATTTGCGATAATTTCAAATTCCGGGCGAGCCGAAAAACTACTTGTAAAAATAGAAAAATACGGCGTGAGGCGGATAATCGAATTCCAATTATTCTGGCCGCTGAGCTGCGCTTTTAAAAAAACTAGGTGCGTAGCCTGGACCTGCGCTGAAATCCCCGCTTTAAAAAAAGGGGAGACATCACGTGCGTACAAAACCCCGGCTGTTGCAGCAAAAACATCCCGGTCACTGTTTTCCTCCATGCTAGGCGTATCATGGCGGTAAAGCGAAACGGTAGCCATAACCCTTGCCGTATCACGATCCGTCGGCGTCCACTGGCTTTGTGCATTCAGCCTAGAAAGTGTGGAAACATAATCGGTGCGAAACTCTATACGCTGGAGGATAAGGAGAGAATCTGCCGTAATGTCCCCACGCTTTGTGGCACGATTTTTCTCCTCTCGCTGCACAAGGGAAAATCCAAGAGAATGCTGAAAGCTTTTAAAACTGAAAAAATTTGTCGTTGAAAGCGCAAGCTCGTACTGGTCTTCGTCAAAAGAAACCTGCGAGGCGGCGCGCACCACGGGTGTCACACGCGAATAATTGATTGTGCTCCGGTTATCCAGCCGCAGCGAGGTTTCATTTTTAAAAAAATCACTCAGCGCGAACCGGATATCGCCTGTCCCGCTCATTCGCCGTGAACGGTGCCGCTCAATGCTGACAATATCCTGCCTCACCTCGGAGAGATTTCCCGAAATCGGGCGAATAAAATCCCGGCCCTGAGACTGATAGCGAAAGAAGAAGATCACCTGATTATTTTCATCGAATGTTCGCCTGAGCGATGCCTCTGAAATGATATCGGAGTTTTCAATGTCCGACGTAAGCCGTGCATATTCACCCTGACCGCGCGCGTTGAAAAAATATTCCTCAAGATCAAACTGAGAAACCTCAGCGCCTCCCAGCGCAAAGTAGCCGGTATTGCCAAAACCTGATTGCACGTTGCGCTCGATGCCTGCAAGCAACTCTGACGAAAAAAAATGCGATGGCCTGTATGCTATACCCGCACCGCTATTGATCCGCTCGCTATTGACCAGGTTAAACGCTGGAGAATTTTTTACAAGCTGCCAGATGCCCTGCGAAAGAAATGTAAAAGAGCTGTCCAGCGGCAGGCTGTAGCGCAGGAACATATCTTCATTGTCGCGAACTACAAGGCTGCCTGTGCGTAAAACCGTATTTACATAGTTTTGTCGTAGAAGGATATTTCCCGTAGGAAGGTTAAAATACCCGTCAGCAGTACCTTTAAAAAGGACTGTATTACCGATCTTATCCATGCCAAAACGCAACGACTGTGACTGCGGAAATGATGTAATTGGCTGGGCTGAGGTGGTTAATGTAATTAGGAAAAAAGCAAGCGCTATCGGGAAAAATCTTTTAAAAAAACTGTTTTTTAAAAACAATATTTGCCATTTCGCAGCGATCCCACTTTTAAAAAAAAATATAGTGTGCATGCGAAAGGGCATTAGGAAGCTACTTTTACAAAATTTACATCATGTCAGGCATTTTTCCGCTGCACAGGCGGCGGAACTCTATAACTTTTCGGATAATGTCATCACTGCTCTCACGTACGATGATCTTGCGTCCGCTGCGGAGAGTAAGCGTTGATTCATGCCGCCATTCGACAGTTTCGATCTCGTCCGCATTCACTATAATGGGTTCTAAATCTATACGGGTGAGATTGATCATTGCTTCGGTGAAATTTTCAAAAATGTTGTTTTTAAAAACGAATCGAAAAAAAATTCTCAACTAGCTGCGTAAACGGGGATCTGTGGCATCCCGAAGTGCATCGCCGATAAGGTTGTAAGCAGAAACTGTTAAAAAGATCATAAGGCCCGGAAAAATACCAAGCCACCATGATGAACTGCTTGTGCGCGCTTTATTTAAAATTGATCCCCACGTTACGACTGTTGGCGGCACGCCTATCCCAAGAAAAGAAAGGGACGATTCCACCAGTACCGCGCTTGCTATACCAAATGCCGCTGAAACAAGTACAGGTCCGAGAGCATTTGGCAGGACATGTTTAAATATAATGCGCGGTGTGGAGTAGCCAAGAGCCGATGCCGCTGTTACGAAATCAAGATTCCGAACACGTAAAACTTCACCGCGGATAAACCGCGCGATGCTGGTCCAGCCAGTCAGCCCTATCACAGCCATGATAAGCCACAGGCTCCCCGTCTGTACCATCGCAACAACCGTAATGATGAGCAAAAAAGAAGGGAACGTCATAACAAGTTCGATGAGGCGGGAAATAATAATATCAACGATGCCACCGTAATATCCTGCTATTGCGCCTAAAACTACGCCAATCGCTAATGCAATGCCCATAGCTACAAAACCTATTGCCAGCGCGTATCGCGAACCATGGATAATGCCCGCAAGTACATCACGTTTTGTTTCATCGGTGCCCCACCAGTGCTTCGCAGAAGGGGCACGTTCGCTGAGTTTATTGACAGTGTTGTCAATAGTTTCCGGCGAGTAGGGGACCGGAGGGAAAATCGCCCAGTCGTACTTCAACGTTTTCCAATCAGCGAGAACAAGGTCTTGATTCCACTTTGTCAGCCCAAGCATCACCCCGTAGTCTTTAAAAACCGGGAAGATCATTTTTCCACCGTAAGAAGCCGCGACAGGTTTTTCGTTTGCAAGAAAATCCGCTAAAACTGCGATGAAAAATAGAAAAAACACAAGGTACAGCGATAAGCGCCCAAAGATATTTCTGCGAAACTGTCGGCGGACAAACTGCCAGTAGGATTCGCTCTTGTGTTCTGCGATAGTTGCCTGCACTTCGGGCATATCCGTCGTTTCTTCCGGCAGTGGCTGAGTCTGAAGCATATATTGTAAAAAGTAGAGTTTGTGATGAATTGTAACATACAATTATAAACAACTTTCCTTAAAAAATACAAGAGAATCTTTTGTTTTAAAGCTTTAGCATTTTATTTTAAAAAGTAATTGTCATCGAAGCTGCTATAAATCTATCACTTGCAGAATTACTATTGCGGCTCCGATAGATCTTATCTTTAGAATTAAAAATTCTGCCTTCTAGCCGCGCCAGGATATTTTCCCGGACTGCATAATCAATATTGACGGAAGCGCTGAATACCTGGAAATTATTTATGGTGCCGGTCGACGCTACAATGCCTTGGGGATCGGAAAAATATTCTGCCCGTCCCGCTATTGCAAAATCTTTTAAAAACAGCATCCGTGCGATGAATACCGCACCCCACCAGCTATCGTACGAATTTCCCGGATTTTTTTGAAAGCCTATATCGGCACCCGCTGTAAGTGAAACTTCTGCAATAGGAAACTGTATGTAAACATTATTGAAAATCCGCGGCTTTGAAGCCGAATCCCGGGGTTGCTCATTGCCATAAAAAGTGCTCCAGTTTAGCACTGTTTTTTCAACAGGGGCGTATTGCAGCTGCGTACCAAATGCTTTATCGGTATTATTCTCCCGTATATTCTGCCAGCCGTTAAGGATCAGCGCCTGAAAGGAAAAGTTTTTAAAAGTAGTGGTCGCCTTTACGCCGGCTTCATAATAGGGTGAAAGCTCGGCGACAAGTGAGCGCGAATACGTAGGATTGTCTTTTGAAATTGCGGATTCAAAGCCAATATGCGAAGGGAAAATACCTGCTTCAATCCATGTGTTCTCAGCAATTTTTACAACATGCGCTGGCATCATAGATAAACCTGAATATCTCTGGTTCGGCTGCATAATTCGCTTCTACATACGTGCCGGATTGCAACGCAAAACGCCCGCGAAATTTTTCTTCAGCGATTTTTACTTCTACAAGCCCGAGGCTTATGGCAAATTCATCGTGGCACAAAGGGTGGGTAGCTAGCAGCCTTGACTGATTAGTAGGTTTACGGAACTAAACATGTAATAGGCATCAACGAAGGCGGAGATTTCAGGGCTTCCGGGAGCCTGAGCGGTTAGGATGTCACCTTAAAAAAAAACTGTGGTGAATAAGAGAATGTGCTTTTTCATTGTATTAATTTAAAAAAGGAATTTCCTGTTGTTGGGAAATTCCTTTTAATAAAGTAGAGAATATAATTACGCGGCGAGAACTGCTTTGTACGGTTTTTTCAAAGATTTTTTTGCAGCCGGGCTGACCGTAACTTTAGTTTCTCGTGGAGCTGAGTAGCTTGCACCATCTTCCAGTACAAACTGCGAGATCATACCAGAGATATTTTCTGTGAGTCGGTTTAGCTCATCAGC
>DASPKH010000246.1:0-7869 GCA_035628175.1 Patescibacteria group bacterium | reverse complement strand
GCGCGAACCTTCTATTGTTTTCCTCTCCGAATTCACATCGGTAAATTCATCATCGCCGAGGTGATAAATCGGCAAAAGTCCCGTGGTCACTCTCCATGCCCCGCTTTTAAAAACCGGGTAGGAAACGCGCAGCATCACGTCGCCTTTCCGCACATAGTTATTCGTTGTGTGAAATTCGCTGAACTGCCCCGAATCTGCAAAAAATGTGTTGGTGTTCTGGGTCAGTGGCTGTTGCAGCGCAAGCGCAAAACTGAAATCCTCAATTGTAAAACTCGCTCCAACGATCACGTCCACCGTTCCCAAACTCATCTGGTAATCCATCGGAAGTGCGGCGCCGTCTTTTTGCAGATTACCATCGCTCAGCGGGATTTTCACGCCCGCCGTCAGAACCGCACTCTCCAGCCCGGAATACGCTGCCGTGAGGTAAACATCCGAAAGCCCGGCGGTCGTTGCCTGAGTGCCGCTGTATGCAGCCGACGTGAGACGCACACTCATGCCCAGATCGCCAAAAAGTGCGCGGCTGTACTCGGCATACGCATTTACGACGCTGATGCCATGATCCGCCCGCCCGCCTGCCACGCCGAATGTGAACTGATTTTTCACAGAATCCTGCGGCTCATGCTGCGATCCCGCCTGCAAGCCCGGAACCGTACATACACCAGCATCACTACAACCTTGCGCGTTGGCAAAGTGTATTGAGGCGATGAGTGCGAGGGCGATGAATGTAAGGATTTTCATTCTGTTTTTTTTAACCAAGACATTGCTATAAAAAATCCGAGGTGGAAACTCAGATTTAAGGTTAAGCGACTTGGTTGCCTTTAGCTCTATTACAGTATCGATGAGTAATTTGTGCATTTAAAAGATCAGTTTTGCCTCCTTTTGAAAAGGGATTTATATGATCTACTTCACTATCTTCAATTATTAAAATTTGTTGATTGCATATTTTACAAGTTGGATCAGCACTATAAAGAGCTTTCTTATCAGCTACTTTAAAGACTCTTGTATCGGGAGTTCCTCTCCCAATAATTGATTCAAGTTCCTTGAACCATATTTCAAAACGCTTCTTTAATACTGAAGTATCATTGGTTTTATTTTCAATAGTATTAATGAATTCTTGATTATTTGTCATTAAATCTAATAAGCGTTCTCTGATTTCATCAGCTTTAGGAACAACTTGGCTTTTTGTATAATTTACAAAACCGCACATTTGAATATCAAATATTCCCATATTTACTCGACTGGTTACCCATTTTCCGTTAGCATTAGTTTCATCTCCACTTAAAAACCTTCTAAAAGCATTTTCGCCAAAAACTATTCTCACTAACTCAACGCACTTTTTAAAACGCTCCACATATTCTTGCTTCTTTGATTCAACCATATTCTGGTGATCTCTCAATTCCTTATTGCAGAATTGCTTCATACTAGATTTATAGTTTATATAAGATTTTTCTGAAAGTGCAAAAAAGCGTAAAATCATTCCTCTGTAAATCATTCTTTTACGAAATGAATCTTTTCTAACGAGTGAATGGAAAGACTCATCTTTTTCTAATTCAGCAAGTAATTCAATGTAAGAACCCCTGAAAATTGTATTTCTCAGCTCGTCTTCATTTAGCTTAACTGCTCCAGTATTAAGGCGCTCAAAGATTTGAAATTTCAAGTCCGGATGCGATGAATTCTTTGTAATAATAGCTTGAATACTTGTTGTTTTGATTTTATTTCGAATTGCAACATCTTCAATTTGATTAAAAGTTTTCCCCTTTAAATCACTACCCAATCTTTCAACACCGGTAAGTTTAAAAACTGTTTTCTTTTCATCAGGAAAATTCCCATCGAGAAATGAGATAAATGATGTTAAACGTTGCTGACCATCAACTACACTATATCGTCCGTCCTCCTCTTCCGCAAGAAAAACTGGAGGAATTGGAACATCAAGAATGATTGATTCTATTAATCGACTCGCGAACTTTATGTCAACTACAAATTTTCTTTGGTAAGAAGGCTGTAAAAGTAAATCACCATCACTTCTCATCATTTGATATTCTCTAAGCGTAAGGTCTTTCTTTTCAATAAAAACCCGTCCGTTCACAGGATTTACATCATCATCGCCTTCATCTTGCTGAGAATAGAATTCTTGTTCTTCGACTTGTTCAATTACTTCTTCTTGAATTTCAGCGATATTAAGTTCTTCCTGCATAGCAATTCTCTTATGGTGATTTAATTATTAGGATTATCTGCAATATAAGAATTATTTTTGATTAGAAGTCTTTTGAAACCCACTTCTTTAAAAACCCCCAAACCCATATTTTCCGTATCTTGCGTAACTTTTAAAAACTCCAATTCTTTTAAAAACAACGCATGAAAATAACAGTTATCGGCAGTGGGTTTGGCGGGCTGGCGGCGGCTATACGGCTGCAGGCGCAGGGGCACGCGGTCACCATCATCGAGAAGCGTGACAAACCCGGCGGGCGCGCCTACGTGTACGAGCAGGACGGCTTTGTGTTCGACGGCGGGCCGACGATTATCACCGCGCCGTGGCTCATTGACGAACTCTTTGCACTGGCGGGCAAAAAAACATCGGACTACGTGCAGCTTGTGCCCATTGACCCGTTTTACAATATCCGCTTTGAGGACGGAACAGTTTTTGAGTACAACGCCGACCGCGAAAACCTTTTAAAACAAATCCGCGCGCTCAATCCCGCTGACGAGGCGGGCTACCTGAAGTTCGTGAAGTTCACGGAAAAGATTTTTAAAAAGGGTTTTGAGCTGATAGACACGCCGTTTTTAAAGCTCACCGATATGCTGAAAATCGTGCCCGACCTCGCTCGCCTGCAGTCGCACAAGTCCGTCGAATCCTACGTGCGGCAGTTCATCAGGGACGAGCGGCTCATCCAGGTTTTTTCGTTTCACCCGCTGCTCATAGGCGGCAATCCGTTCCAGACCACGAGCATTTACGCGCTTATTCATACGCTGGAGCAGAAGTGGGGCGTGTGGTTTGCTATGGGCGGCACGGGCGCGCTGGTAAAGGCGTTCACGCAACTTTTTAAAGACATGGGCGGTGAGATTCTTTTAAAAATGGAAGTGGACGAAATCGTGATTGACGAAGCGACGAATCACGCAACGGGAGTTCTTTTAAAAAACGGCGACTTTTTAAAAAGTGATGCTGTGGTGAGTAATGCGGACGTTGCATTTACCTATTTAAAAATGATTAAACCAAAATTCCGCCCGAAAAATACGGACAAAAAAATCAACAAAAAGCAGTATTCCATGTCGCTATTTGTGCTATACTTCGGCACGGACAAAAAATATGACAACATCGCACACCACGAAATCCTCATGGGCCCGCGCTACAAAGGCCTGATTACCGATATTTTTAAAAACAAAGTTCTCTCGGAAGATTTCTCGCTCTACCTCCACCGCCCGACGGCAACCGACCCGACGCTTGCGCCCGACGGGTGCGACTCGTGGTATGTGCTCTCCCCCGTGCCTCATCTCGGTGCCCAGACAGACTGGCGCACGGAAGCCAAAATCTACCGCGACCGCATCGTGAAATACCTCGAAGAGCGCTACATGCCGGAGCTGTCAAAACATATCGTTACGGAGCATTATATCGACCCATTGCACTTCCGTGATGAGCTGAATTCTCATCTTGGCAGCGCGTTTTCTGTTGAACCTATTTTAACGCAGTCGGCGTGGTTTCGCCCGCACAACCGCAGCGAAGATATTCCGAACTTATACTTCGTTGGCGCAGGGACGCATCCGGGCGCAGGGCTGCCGGGCGTGATCTCATCGGCAAAAATTGTTGGAACACTTGTGGCTGAGCAATGCCACGGGGAAATTGTATGAGGTAATGAATTTAGGAAATGGCCTTTTACAAAGACGCGAGTTGCCGCGTCTTTGCTTTAAATAAACCCGGTGAATTTTTTTAAAGTATAGCTGTTCTCCCTGTTTATGAGGAGAATCCTGATAATTTCGTCTCTTGTTTTTCTTTTTCTTCTGGTATTTTCTATGGGTTTCAATAAAAATCCGCCGGCCGGGCGCGACAAAACAACAAATGGACTACAGCCATGCCCACCGTTTGATAACTGTGTGTGCAGCCAGTTTCCAGAACAAAAAAAGTATTTCATTGAGCCAATCTTTTTTAAAAATTCACCTGGTGAAGCAAAGGGGCTTTTAAAAAAGGTCCTATCAGGCCACGGCGCAAGGATCCTGATGGAAAGCGATGACTACATACACGCGGAATACAAAGTAGCGCTCGGGATTTTTAAAGATGACGTTGAATTCCTTTTAAAGAACGGCGTGATCCACGTTCGCAGCGCCTCGCGTTTAGGACGGAGCGACCTTGGTGTAAACCGCCGCCGCGTGGAGAAAATCCGCTGCGATTTTGCAGCACTCATCCGGTAATTTTAAAAACCTTCGTCGTGCGGAACCATTTTAGCAGGAATACTTTTTAAAAGAGAAAAGTTTTAAAAGAGATCCTGTATGCCCACTTTTCTCCAAAATCCGCCGCTTCGCCCGATACTTGCCGTGATCGCTATGTGTCTCCTAGTGAGCGCATACTTGCGCCTCACGCTCGGATTCAGCGGGCCATATATGGATGAGGCAGATTATCTTTTTGTAGGACGGATCTATCTCGAGGGACGCGACTGGGCGAGCCAGACATACATTTTCGGTTCGGACATCCCGCTTTATATTCTTGGCTTTTTCGACTCGCTTGGTGGCTACATGGCAGCGCGGGTTGGCTCGGCGCTCCTAGGGATTCTCTCACTTTTTTTCTTTTTTAAATTTTCTCAGCATCTTTTTAAAAGCACGACGCCCGCGATATTTTCAGTGCTCGTGCTGGCACTTGCTGCGCCGCATATTTTCATCAGCAAATTCGCTACGTACGATATTATCTGCTACACATTTTTTACGGCTGCTTTATGGGCCGGGATGCGCTCTATCCGCACGAATTCTTTTAAAACTCTGCTACTGGCAAGTACACTTTTCTGCCTTGCGTTCCTCTCTAAATATATTGCCATTGCCTATGCGCCGTTTTTCTTTGCCATTCTTTTTTTTAAAAATAAGCGTCATGCTGTCTGGTCAGCTGTAATTGTGGGTGCTGTGGCGGGAATATATATCCTGGCGAATTCCGCTGAACTGACCATGCTGTGGCAAAATCACGTTGTTGGCAGCCACGCCCCGAAATCAAGCCTTGCGCAGGTTATCAGCTATATTCTCAGCTATACGGCGGTGCTCTATAGTATGTATGCTATAGGTGTTTTTTTTAAAAAGCAGTTTGGCTTTAGCAGGCGGATGCTAGTCTCGATGGGTGTGTTGTCGCTGCCGCTCATCGCATACCACGTGCGCTCGCTCGATCTTATTTCGGCTTTCAAACACATGATATTTCCGGCTACATTTCTCGCACCGGTTGCCGGCTGGATGATCTCCACGCTTTTAAAAACAAATTTTCAGCCTTATTTTTTAAAACGCCTGCCATATTTTATCCTGCCGGTTTTCACAATTATTGCGGTTTTTCAAACGCGGAATATGGAAAATTCTTTTCCGGACACGCGCAAGATGATCGCTTTTCTAAGTAATAAAATTAAACCTGAAACAAAGGTGATGAGCGAGGATGCCTATCTTTTCCGGTACTACTTTTATCCGAAAATGCCCATGAATCATTTTGCAGAGACAGGCTATCACGATAATAACCTGGACGGGAAATTTGAAGAGCAGGATGTAATAGATGCGATATGGGATGGGAAATTCGACTATGTTTTTCTCACTGGACAGATCACGCCGGAGCTCACGCAAAAGCTGCGCGAAGGCGTTTTGCCAAATTCCTATATACGGATCTATTCGGAAAATTTTAAAAACTCGGAAGTAATGCGCCGCAATGCAGGTGGGCGAATGGAGATTTATGGTTTGAAAAACGGCCTGATTAGAAAATAAATTTCTTTCTATAGTTACTCCTTCCACACAAAGTCAAACAGCAGGTAAGAAATCGTCGTCACCACCACACAATACGAACCCATCATCTGAAAATCGCCCTGCACATCTGAAAATTTTGCTCCGGTAAGTGCTAGGAAAGTTGTTTCAATACCAGGAATAAGCAGCGGTAAAAGTAGCGGAAATGACAATACCGGCAGCAATGCCCCTTTTGTATTAGCTTTGGCGATAATGGCCGAGATGACGGTAACAGCGCACGCAATTCCAAACGAACCAAGCAGGATGGCAAGCACAAAAAGGCCAGGTGCGGCAACGGTTACATTGAGAAAAAAGAAAAAAAGCAGAACGGCTGTAATGTTTAAAAGTACGTTTAAAATGCAATTGAAAAGCAGTTTGCCGAAGTACACAGCGGTGGATGTAGTTGTGAGCTGGAGCAGGAATGCTGTTCCGCGTTCTTCTTCGCTTACGAAGCTTTTCGCAAGGCCTGTCATGGCGCTGAAAAACATGATGATCCATAGAATTCCCGCAGCAAAACCCTTTGTCAGATGCTCGTCGCGCGTGGAAAAAAGCACGATGGCAATCGTCGTAAGCACGAAAAGAAATACAGCAGTAAGGGCGTAGCGTGTGCGAAGTTCACTCTTCAGGTCCTTTAAAAAAACGGCAAAGATCCGTTGAAGCACAACCATTTTTTTTAAATGACCTGTCTGGTAAAGTTTTTTTAGAATATTTTAGCTTTTAAAAAGTTTTAAATTATTAAAACTTGTAGCGCGCCCCGAGCTGGAATGACAGCTGGCGGATACGCCATGAGCCATCGCTAATAATATCGCCGAAGTGATGAGTATAAACACCTTCGGCAAAAGCATTGATCTTCAATGTAACGGGATAATTGAATCCAAGTCCGCCAAAAACACCAAGCCTGAAAAAATTGAGTGAGGTAAGATTATCTACAGGCTCAGTATATTCTTTTGCGCCATTTTCAAATGTGAATCCTTGCGGCTGAATAATCCTGCGCTGTAACATGATGCCATTGCCAAGAGTAAAATTATGTTTTAAACCTGCCAGCAAATACATGTTTTTGTGGAAATTCCACTCGCCGGCGATAGAAAGCGCCATATAGAGATTATCTAATTCGAGCGAACGCTCATACTGTAGCACACGTGTTTCATTTGTAAATGGATCGCGAACTGTATTCTGTATTGTGTCTACAGCTTTTAGTTGTCCATTATAATCTTCAAAGGAAAGGCGCGCATTTAAACCGAAATCAGAGCTAAACCTGCGCCCAAACATAAATCCCAAATAACCGCCCGTGCCGCCGGCGTCACCAAAAACACCGGGAACAGAAACATTGCCGGAGGAAGAAAAATCAGCTGAATGGAATATTTGTGATGCCGTTAAGAAGGCACCGGCCTCCCACCAACTTCCGGGAGCACCACATTCTGCGTTATCACCCGGAGCAAGCGAGTAAACGGCATTTCCAGAGCGTGGATCGGATGAATAACAAATCGTATAAAGTGCAGAATTGCCCGCAACATCTGTTGCACGGATCGCGATCTTACCAAATTGCGCTCCGCCTGCTGTCCGTATGGGCAGCGTGATCTGCGGGACTCCTCCTTCAATCACAGGAATGACCACATCCATATTTTCATTCGAAACAATTTCAAGCGAACGCATACCACGGTCGTTTACCCGGTCATCACGAAAAATTGCGCTAAAGCTTGTGGTCGTTGTGCGGCCTTCTGCCAGCGGTGGTTCAATATCAGGTATATCTTCGAGTTCAAAAAATGACTGGCCACCCATATTGCCATACGCATCGAATGCTGCACCGCCCGCACCTTCCCCGAAACCGAATCCATAGGCATACAGGCCAAATGGTGTAGGACACTTCATCACATGTGTGCCAAAAGGCACCTGTAGCTGTGCAATAGAGTACCGACTCACGCC
>DASPKH010000245.1:0-6471 GCA_035628175.1 Patescibacteria group bacterium | reverse complement strand
CCTGGAGTGGCCGACGGAAAGCGCGCAGCTCGGAGCTAAAACACTTGGCCGCGCAAAAGCATATTATTACGAAGGAGCCCAACGGCGCGCGCAGGAGTTCGGCAAGCAGTGGAACGAGGAGTCGCAAACGCCATATTACCTCATCGGCGATTCGGCACAGGGCTGGTACGACGACCGCGCGAGCCTGGCGCTGAAATACGATTTGGTCCTAGCGAAAAATCTCGGCGGCATCGGCATTTGGGCGCTTGGCTATGATGGCGCGAGGCCGGAACTGAACGAGCTTTTAAAAGAAAAATTCGGTGCGCAGACGAGTGTTGAGAATAGTTTTAAAAATGACGGATTTGTTAAATTTTCCGCCAGCCCGAATCCTTTTTCGGGTAGCGTGAGTATAACATGTAACCTTTTTAAAACCGAAAGGATTACTATACAGATTCTTGACATGCACGGGCAGGAAATTGCGCAGATCTTTGGAGGCGAATTGCCTGCGGGAGAGCATCATTTTAAAAGCGATTTGAGCAGTTTTGCAGCATGTGTTTATGCTGTGAGATTTTTAAAAGAGAATAGCGCTGAGACGATGTTTATTACGCGTTTGCCGTAGAGCTTTTTTTACATCTGTCATGGCGAGGAGCCGTCAAGTAGTTTTTTAGGAACCTACGCAGTTGTCATTCTGAGCAGCGCGAAGAATCTACGTCAATAGTTCGCGTTCGGTCATTCTAACGCGGATTCTTCGCTGCGCTCAGAATGACAATTTTATATGGATTAGATAGTTCTTACAGAGCCTTTTAAAACCAGATCACCGATTACGAATCACAAGTCACCAAAATATGAATCGCCGTACATTTTTTTCATCCGTTTTAAAAAACCGTGAGGTGCTGGCTGCCGGCCTTGGTGAATATACTGCACCGCTTGACCGCACCAAAGCGTACCATCTTTTGCGCCGTTTGGCGTTTGCGCCGACGATTGCTCAGACGGAACAGCTTATTGGCAAAACGGCGCGGGAAGCTGTTAAAATGTTGCTTGGTGATGGTACGACACCACTGCCGAATGCGCCGGGCGCTTGGGTGGACAGTGCAACGGAAAACCCGGAAGGCGCGGATATTTATACGAGCAATGAAATCAAGGCAAAGTGGGACAGCAATTTTAAAAATCTGCAAAGCTGGTGGGTGGAGCTGATGCGCGCGGAATCCGGCGTTTTAAAAGAGAAGCTGACGCTTTTCTGGAGCGGGCACCTGACGAGTGAATTTAATGCAGATGGCTTTTACACGATTCCGCAGCTGCTGTACCGGCAAAACCAGCTCCTGCGCGCGTTGTCGCTGGGTAATTTTAAAAAGCTGATTGTAGATATTACGCTTGATGGCGCGATGCTGTCGTATTTGGGCGGCGATTTGAACGTGAAGGGCAAGCCGAACGAGAATTACGCGCGCGAGCTGATGGAGCTTTTTACAGCGGGCATCGGCTGGTACACTGAGGGCGATGTGCAGCAGGCGGCGCGGGTGCTGACGGGCTGGCGGGCGTCGAAGTTTTCCGATGAGCCGTCGCCGAATGGCATGTATAATACGTATTTTTTGCCGGCGGCGCATGATACCGACGCGAAGCAGTTTATGGGCACGACGATTGCCGCGCGCGACACGGACACGAATACGGAATTTCTCGTGAAGCGCGATGAGGTGCAGAAGCTGATTGACATTCTTTTTAAAGAACGGGCCACGCAGATTGCGCGGTTTATGAGCCGGAAATTTTATAGCTTTTTTGTGTATAGCAATCCGTCGAAGGGCGATGAGACGGTGATTAATGAGCTTGCAGAAGTTTTTAAAAGCGCGAATTTTGAAATCCGGCCGCTGTTGGTGAAATTGCTGACGAGCGAGCATTTTTTTGATGAGGCGAATGTCGGCGTGCAGATTAAAACTCCGGCGGAACTGATTATTGGTTTTGCGCGGCAGCTTGGCGTTGCGGTGCCGGACGCGGCGGGCGCTTTAAAAAGTATCGAGCAGGAGCTGATGGACCCGCCAAATGTGGCCGGATGGACGGGCTATCATTCATGGATTAGCACGAAGACGTACCCGCTTCGCACGCAGCTTTTACGCACGATGCTGGCGTCGGCGACGGATGCGCAATTGGTCGCGCTTGTGAAGCAACTGCCTGAATACAATGACGCCGACAAGTGTACGCGCGCGCTGGAGGAATTTTTCCTGCCGAAAAGCGTGAGTGCGGCCCGCCATGCGGCGTACATGACGACGCTTTTGCAGAATGCGCCGGAGTATGAGTGGAATTCAATTATTTCTGATGGGAATTCGGCGGCGCAGCGGATTCGCGCGCTGATTGGGGCGTTTTTAAAAGCGCCGGATTTTCATTTGTGTTGATTTTTTTTAAAGCTTTAAAATGGCAAATGAAATTTTAATAGAAGGAAATAATGCTAATCAATTACTTGAAATGCTTGATGAACCTTCTTTTAAAAACGAAATAATTTCAGGTAAACCAATAGTTTTTAAAATTGGAAATGCCCAAATATTAGCTCAATTTGAAGAAAATGATAATTCAGCAGTTATTGATTTGGTGCATATTGATGGTGGCGGCGAAGGCGTTTTACTCGCTTTTATTAATCTTGCTAAAAGCTACTGCCGCACGAATAATATTCATAAAACATACTGGTATATTCACGCCAGAAATTGTGCGAATCCAAATCAAAAGCTGCAAAGGATTTTAGAATTGAAAAACTTTAAAAAGAGATTTATCCAAGGTCGAGGCGACGTGTTTTTTAAAGAAGAAATTATCAGTTAATTTTTAAAAGGCCAGGTTGCATTGAGGCGAATGTTTTTAAAAAGCGATTTTGCTTTGGGGTAACATTTGGAGTGAGATTCCCGCTTTCGCTGCGAATGACAGTTTTTAAAAGGATTTTAAAAAATGGGATTTGACTATAAGATACTTCTTCGCCAAGCAGATGCAGGTGATAAGGATTTAAAAGAATTTGTCTGCAAAATAGAAAAGCAGAAAAAGTTTACGAACGGCTGGCCAGAATTTTCTATAGCTTTAGAAAATGATGGAATTTATGTCTGTAAACATATGGACTTTCCTTTATGGGCAGGGCTTGAAGAATTACAAATATTTCTTTCTTTAAAAGGAATAGATTATAGTGTTGAAGAGCTTTAAAAGCGATTTTGCTTTGTGGCAATTTTAAGATGGATTCCCGCCTGCGCGGGAATGACAGTTTTTGAAGATGTGGATTCTTTTAAAACGGGGTTGGTGGGACGGCAAGGGTGACCGCCCACTGTTGGTGGAATGATGTACGTCAGGGAACCCGGAAATTTTCTTTTAAAGATGTTTTTTGAAGAGTTTTTTTAAAAACTCAGAACGTAGCACTTACAACTCATCACGAATAGATATGAACCGCCGTAAATTTTTAAAGAATACTGCTTCTGCTGCGGCTATTGCTGCTGTGGCGCCTAATATTTTGGGCGGGATGCCTGTGTATGCGCGGACGCCGTGGCAGAACCTGGGGCTGGCAGCGCCGGATAATGATAATATTTTGATTGTGATTCAGATGTTTGGCGGGAATGACGGGCTGAATACGATTATTCCGGCGGAGGATGATACCTATCACCAGATTCGGCCGAATATCGCGGTGCCGAAGGCGAAGGCCAAGCGAGTGCTGGGTTCGGATGTGTTTATGCATCCGGCGCTGGTGGATAAGGTGCATAAAAACGGGCTGCTGGGGCTGATTGATAACGGGCGGCTGGCGATAATCCAGGGCGTGGGCTATGAAAATCCGAATTTGTCGCATTTTCGCTCGACGGATATCTGGCTGAGCGGGCTGAATTCGTCTGACCCGAATGTGCGGCTGCATGACGGCTGGCTGGGGCGGCATTTTGCGAAGTCGCTACCGAATTTTCCGACGGAAATCCCGGAGCATCCGGTGTGCGTGCAGGTGGGCGGCGCCCTGTCGCTGATGTTCCAGAGCGAGAAGGGCGATATGGGCATTGCGCTGACTGACCCGGATAAGTTTTTTGAGTTGGGCGCGGGGCTGTCGCCGGACGAGGAACCGATGGCGGGGAATTCCGCGTATGCCGAAGAGTTTAATTACATCCGCACGATTGCCGAGCAGAGCGACACGTACTCGAAAGTGGTGAAAAGGGCGTTTGACAAGGGCACGAATAAGCTAACGTACGCGGCGGGTTTTGCGCAGCAGATGCGGCTGATTGCAAAGCTGATTTCGGGCGGTCTGAAAAGCAAGGTGTATATGGTGAGCATGGGCGGGTTTGACACGCACGTGCAGCAGCAGCGCGGCGATATGACGGGTGCGCATCCGGCGTTGCTTGCGGCAGTGGCGCAGGGAATTTCGCAGTTTATGGACGATGCCGTGCAGCAGGGCTTTGCCAATCGGGTTGTGGGGCTGACGGTGTCGGAATTCGGGCGGCGTCCGTATGAAAATGGCAGCTTTGGGACTGACCACGGCGCGGCGTCGGTGCAGTTTGTGTTTGGCACGAACGTGAATCCCGGCAATTACGGCAAAACGCCGGATTTAAAAAACCTGAATTCCAACGGCGACCTGAATTTCGACGTGGACTACCGCCGCGTGTACTCGGAAGTCCTGCAAACGTGGTTTGGCGCGACCGAAGCCGACGCGATAGACGTTCTCGGCGAAAAGCTTGCGCCGCTCGGCGTCCTGCAAAAACCAACGTCTGTTCAAGAAGATATTTCTTTTAAAAACTCTCTCCACGTTTCGCCAAACCCAAGCTTCGGCGACGCGAAAATTTCTTTTAAAAGCTCCCTTTCCGGCGCAGCAGATATTGCGATGTATACGCTTGACGGCAAACGCGTACTGTCGGTGCATAATGGCTTTTTGGCGGCGGGCAGCTATAGCTTTCCGGTGAATTTTGCGCAGGCGGGTGCGTATCTGTGCATAGTGAAAACAGATGCGGGGCAATTGTCGACGAAGGTGTCGGTTTTAAAATAGGTTTTTAAAAAGAAGCCTTTGGGTTCGGTCGTACATCATTCGGGCAGCAGTGGGCGGTCACCCTTGCCGTCCGGGGTGCTGTTTTTTAAAAGAGTTTTTAAAACATGAAAATTTTGCTTTTTGTTGGGATAATTGCGGTTTCGCTTTTAACTTCTTGTGGTGAAAAATTCCATGAATTTAAAAATTCAACAGATGGATTGCAAATATATCCTTCAAAAGAAGGAATATTAAAAGCTGTTTACCCAGATTTCAACGGTGCTCCATATTTGCTATTATTTAGCACAAATGGAGAGTTGAGAGGTAGAGTTGCCATTCCAGACTATTCATTTTCAATTAAAAACTGGGATAAGAATATAATTGATATTGAGATTAAAGTCGCGCACATGAATTACTTTCTGCCTTGGTATGAAAGCCATAAAAATGAGATTGTAAGATTGGGTGATAACAGTATTGTGTATTCTTTTAAAGAGATGAAAGTTATAAATGGGAAAGAAGAGAAAAAATTTGACATGTTTAGTCTCAACGAGAAAGATTTCTCAGCCCAATTATTTTTAAAAGATAGTCTAATTGCAGAATTGCCGATAAAATCACTTTCAATTTCATCAGAAGATTTAGTGCATGAAACTCTTGAAAATGGTGTAATTTCAGGTGAAAGATATATTCCAGTTGACAAGAAAATTATAACAGGCTACTTGCATGCAATACTATCAATGTATGATGTAAGGAAGCTTTGAAAACATCCTTTTAAAAACCCAAAACCAGCATCACACGTTTTTAAAAACTCCATGAAATATATTGTTACCATTCTCCTTTTTTGCAGCACATTTGCCACGCGGGCGCAGTTTCCTGTGGCGTGCGATACCGACCGTGATTGCATCGGCAAGGCAATTACGCAGACCGTGACGCAGAAAACGCCGACGGTGGCGCCGCATTATACGGAGGTGGACAAGACCGCCAGCCAGCAGCAAATCAAAAACGCGCTGACGGTGGAAATGTGGATGAAAGCGCAGCCGCAGGCCGGAATGACGCAGTATATCGCGGGTTTGTGGGGGCCGGGCGCGGACAATAACGACGTGTGGGTGCTCTACATCACGCCGCAAAACGAGCTTGTTTTTGAAATAAACGGCACGGGCACGAAGCTCGGCAGCGCGGATAATACAACAGCCCGCACGAGTGCGAACGGACTGTATAATACGTGGAATCATATCGCGGGTGTTTTTGACGGCGCAACGCAAACGGCAAAGCTGTACGTGAACGGCCGCGAAATGGCGTCAGCCCGCAATGCGCAGTATCCCGCAAGTACGCTGCACGCGCTGGAAAAAGCGGATTTACCGATACAAATTGGCAGCGCGAGCGCGTTTTCAAACAGCTCAAGCAACCGCACGATGTTGGGGCAATTGGACGAAGTGCGCATCTGGTCGCGGGCAGTCGCGCCGGACAGCATTTTGTGCCAGAAAGACCGTTCGCTCACGGGCAATGAAGCCGGCCTGATTTTGTATTACCGCTACAATGAGCTTCAA